>JAQTZZ010000057.1 GCA_028687545.1 Candidatus Wallbacteria bacterium | reverse complement strand
TGCCAGAGCAGCAACTTCGCCGTCATTGGCTACTTCGAAGGGGACATTATCCCAGCGTTCCCTGAGATTGAAGAAAACCCTGCGGATATGTTTGTCGAAATCTTCTTCGCTCAACCCGCGGTACAAAGATCCGACGCAGACTTCATTGTTGATGTATACTCCTGCCGCGCTGCCCCCGATTGCGTCAACTCTGGGAAGATGTTCTGCTGCACGCTTGAGGCTGTCATTGATGCCTTCGATATGATATTGAGGATCTTTCTGAAAATAAGGGCTCCAGGCGATTTCTTCTGAAAATACAACTTCTCCCTCGATCAGGGCCGCACATTTCCGATCGCTCCCACCCAGGTCGAATCCGATCCTGCAGCCTTCCAGATTACGGCCCAGAGCAGTGGAAAAGCTATTTTCAACAGGCATTTTCTCACTTGGCAGAGATTCGACTTCAATTCTTTTCCCGAAAATCCTCCGGCCGATGAAGTCCCAGTCAAAGCTTCTGGCTCCATTCCGGCTGTATATTTCCCCGATTTCCCTGGTCATTTCCCTGTCCCCGTCCAGAATGATCTTGTAACCGCCCTTCTGCCAGAGCAGAAATTTGATCAGCCGTTCGACATACTTGATGTTATACGGTTTGTTTTTTTCCGTGTGGGGTAAAATGGCAGTTTTGAAGAGGAAAACAGTGCCATCCAGCCTCTGCAGGGCGATGGTCAGGGGGGATGACTTGTTTTTCCTGGCTTCCTTGCGGAATTCCCGATTCCAGAGCACAGCAGGCAGAAAATCAGGCTCCAGCTCAGGCTTAAATTTCATCACTTTCAGGACACTTTCATTGATTTTCATGGCTACCTCTTTATTTGTTATCTCGTCGCTTGGCAAATTTTGTGGTGTGCAGCCAGATGTTATGCGTGGCATTGATTTGTGGCGGGTCCTGTCTCTGCGTCTGAAGCTGTTGAAAAACCCTTCGGGTTTTGTTACAGCTTCAGACTCCGGCCACCCCACATAGCATGGTGCGAATACAGGGAATTTGCCAAACTTATTCTATCAAAATTACCTTCCTGAAACTTGTAAACTTACCAACTTACAAACATCAAAGAAATCCCAAGTCAGATTTTTATAAATATCTTCTTTCTGTATAACAGCCACATCAGAAAAGTCCAGAACGAGATAAAACAGATCGCATAGATCAGGGAAGCATTGTAGTCCGACCACCAGGTAGACTGGCAGAAATGGGTAAAAAACCATTTCTGGATAGGGATCGTCTTTCCATCAGCCAGCAGGAATTTGTTGAGGGATATCTCCCTGGCGAACAAGCCGGAGAGGAAGAAGACCGTGATGGCGTTGGTGCCGTGGTAGAGGAACGGCTGGGTACCGAGCTTGAAGCCCATGTAGTCCGTGTACCAGTAACAGAAGGCCAGAAAGATCATGCCTAGCCCGGTTGTCCAGAGTACATAGGGACTTGACCAGAGAGCTTTGTTAAAAGGCATGAAGGCGGATAATATATAGCCTGTAATGGCAGTGGCAGTGCCATAAGCGAACATGGTCATCAGCATCTTTTCCGGTTCATTCCTGCGGCGCAGCAGACAGCCGCAGAGAATGCCTGTGAGCGAGGTGGCTATGGCCGGGAATGTGCTGAGTATGCCTTCAGGGTCGTAAATGCCTTCGCCGCCTGCCCAGATGTGTTTTCCCAGGACAATGCGGTCGATGTAGGCTGCCAGGTTGGCTTCCTTGGAATCAATATGTCCCATACCGAAACCAGGCACCCAGGCCAGGGTCATCACCAGGAAATAGCCGACCAGAATGATGGCTGTAATCGCTGAAATGGATTTTGTATCTACTTCAATGCCCTGATCAGTTTTCCTGGTGAACTTGATGTAGATCAGGGATGCTGCCAGGTAGCAGAAAGCGATCCTCTGCAGCACTCCTGTCAGGCGGATCATACCCACACCTGCCCAGAAATCGGCCATTGTCTTAGGCACCATGCTCATGTGAAGGTGAAACCAGGAACCATCCTGGATCTGAAAGAGTGCTGCGGGCAAGGTTCTGGTCATCAGGGTCCATGAGGCCAAAATCAGACCTAGCCCATATAGAGACAGTGAGCGTCTAACAATGCCGGCAATCATACCTTTCTGATCAGGCTCCATTATTTTCTTGTCCAGCGAGAGTTTGATCGCCACTCCGACTATGAAGAGGAAAAAGGGGAAGATCAGATCTGTGGGAGTGCAGCCGTTCCAGCTGGCGTGGTCGAGGGGCTCGTAAACAAAGCTCCAGGAACCCGGGTTGTTCACGATCAGCATGCTGGCTATGGTCAGCCCTCTGAAAACGTCAAGAGAATCCAGTCTTTTCTTGGTTTCTGCCATTTGATCGCCTCGATGGTTTTATGGGTGAATTTGGAATATTTTACTACATATCAAAAGGAAATATCAATTCTGAGAAGTATATTTCAATACCTGGATCTTGTTCTGAACAACAGACCAGTAATCCGCTGTTTCCATGCCCAAACGCCAGATCCCGATGCCATTGAGATTCTGCTGATTTTTCCCGGGGTCTACTTCACAGTGAGAATGCTTTTGTGGATATAGCCTGTTCTGCCGTCAGGTATGATCACCTTGTACCAGTTTTCTTCTTCCAGCCCCATCACTTTGACTTCAGTGCCGTTTTTGAGTGTGGTCAGGACTGAATAACTGCTATCCGGACCTTTCCTGACATTTGCTACTCCGTCCGCAGAATCGACGACACCTGTTTTATAGGAAGGATCAGGTGACGGAGTAGGTGTCGGATCCGGAGCGGGCGTAGGGGCGGGAGTCGGGGCCGGGTCAGGGGTAGGAGCAGGTGTATCTTCTGTGATCAGGCCCATCAGCTTGTCCCAGGGACAGTCAGCCGGGCAGTCTGTGTTGCAGCCAGGCATCTCCATGTGGCCGACTATGCCTGGGAACTTGTGTTTCTTGGCAATGCCGTATTTATCGCAGAAAAATCTGGTCAATTTCGCTGAATTCTTCAGCATGATCTCGCTGTCCCACCATTCAGGGTGAGTGGCAGTCACTTCATGCTCAATGCCGATTGAGCGCTGATTGTTGGATTGGCCGTTGGTGGCTCCGCAGGACCAGGCGGTATCGCCTGCCTTGATCACCTGGGAGATCTCGCCGTCCGAATTTCTGATCACAAAATGCGCGCTGGCATTAGCGCTGGAATTGTGAAACCAGGAAATGGCTCCAGCATAAGTTCCGACACCGACGTAATGCACAACCCAGGTGTCAATGCTGTGAGTACGGCCTGAGGTGTAATTGCAGGTGCTGAACGCTGCCACTGCACCGGGATAATCCACAGCCGTGGCAGTGGCGTCATCAGTGAGCGGGTGATACTTGGCCAATGAATTGAGGTCAATCTCAGGGCAGGCCTTGATTACCACATCCTGATTCAGAATGTTGACCTCAGATACTCCGTTCTTGAGATATTCGAAATAACGGATAGCCTGGCTGAATTTCAGGGTTGCGCTCCCCAGACCGGTTATTTCCTCGACTGCCTTGAACCAGTCTTCAAGCCTGATTGTTCTGAGATTTTTCTGCTTGGCGTAAAAGGAGAGCAGGGCAGCTGAACCGCGGATATTCTGGCAGGGATCGTCCTTCAGGGTCTGGCGTGATACTCCAAGCAGTTCTGATGCCTTGCCCAGAGTATCCATATAGGAGTTTTCCACCAGATGCATCATGCCCCAGCCGCGGTCTATGCTCGGCCCGATATGCACCCAGTTGTTCTCCAGGTATCCGATCACCTGCAGGAGATTCACTGGTACTGAAAATTCGGCTGCAGCATCGGTAAACATTTTCTGGACTTCCTCAGGTGCCACCTGGGAGAATTTTTCCAGATAAAATGACCAGAGCCTGGCATCTTCCTGATCGGCGTCTGTCAATGGTTCAATGGCATCCAGAGCAGCCCTGTAATCATAACCCTGGGCATGAAGGTTGATGCAGAAGAAGAAAACTGCGGTGATAATGAAGTAGAGACCCGGCTTCATGCTTTTGTACTCCTAACTCTTATAGTCTAAACTGCCTACTAATTAACATTATCACTCCTGAAAAGAGGTTACTCAAGTTACAATTTGTTACAATATATTACAGGTTGCAACAAACAACCTCACTCAGGAAAACAGGTTATTCTCTGCACTGCAGCACCTTATCAGTCGATCACTTTCCAGCCCCGCTTGTTCAGATCCCAGTAAATCACAGATCCACAGACTGCAGCTAAGATCAGGAACACAATGCCTGTGCCTGTAGCGCCGAAGATGATTTTCCCGACTCCGAAGAGAGTCAGATAAATCATGGTGCAGCCGCACGCATAATCCAGCAGATTGTTCAATCCGTCAGTCGGAGGTTTGACGTCAGTGGCTTCTGCAGCGATCGGACCCCAGAGCATGGCATTGGGCCGCACCTTGCGATAGAAGGAGAGAAGTTTTTCCCTGCTCTCAGGACCTGTCGCAAAAGTTACAGCCAGCCAGACGATCGTGGAAACGATTACAGTGATCAGGATCAGCCAGGCGTTCTGGGAAGGATCGTCTGTGCTCATTCCAAACATATACTGCAGTACCATGGACATGATGAAAGACGTCACCATGGCTGAGACTTCGCTCCAGGCATTGATTCGCCACCAGAACCAGCGCAGGATGAAGACGCTGCCTGTCCCTGCTCCGATTGCCATCAGGAATTTCCAGGCTCCTGAAATAGAGTCCTGGTAATATGTGACAACACAGGACATTACCATTAAAAGAAGCGTGGCGAGCTGAGATACGTTGATGTAATGCTTCTCTTCGCGTCCTTTAACCATGAATCGCCTGTAAAGGTCGTTGACAAGGTATGATGCACCCCAGTTGAGCTGAGTCGCGATTGTGGACATGTATGCTGCTGCAAAGGCAGCGATCATTATGCCGCGCAGCGCGACAGGGAAAACATTCGGATCCACGATGGTCTTGATGAAGCCTGATTCCTTGTCCACCAGAGTAGGATAAAGCACCAGAGATGCCAGGGCTGTCAGAATCCATGGCCAGGGGCGAACCGCGTAATGGGCGATGGAAAACCAGAGCGTGGCCAGCAGCGAATTCTTCTCATCCTTGGCGCAGAAAATGCGCTGGGCAATGTAACCTCCGCCACCCGGTTCAGCTCCTGGATACCAGGTCGCCCACCAGGTGACAGCCAGGAATACGAAGAACGCGATCATCGGCATCCAGGCTGAACCTATCTCAGGAGTAAATGAAATTATCGATCCTGTACCTTTCTGAGAACTGATCTCCGAGAGCTTAAGGATCAGCTGGTCCATGCCGCCCACTGACTTGACTGAATAATAGGCCAGCACAATCACCATTCCCATTTTCAGCACGAACTGGAACACGTCTGTGACCAGCACTCCCCAGAGTCCTGAGATTGTAGAGATGCCTGCTGTGACGAACATGATCCCGAAGACTACGATCAGAGCCTGCATTTTGGGCTCCAGCGGGATTCCGGCAAATGTGGCAGGCTGAAAATCGAAGATCATCATCAGGATCTTGACCATAGCCAGGTTGACCCAGCCCAGAATGATCAGGTTGACCGGCATTCCGAGGTACAGTGCCCTGAACCCGCGCAGAAAAGCCGCTGCCTTGCCGCCGTAACGCAGCTCGGCAAATTCCACGTCTGTCAGCACTCCTGAGCGCCGCCAGAGACGGGCGAAGAAAAACACGGTCAGCATGGCGGACAGCAGCATGCTCCACCAGAGCCAGTTGCCTGCTATTCCATAAGAAGCCACCAGGCCTGTTACAGCGAGAGGCGTATCTGCCGCGAATGTTGTTGCCACCATGCTGGTGCCTGCGAGCCACCAGCTCACTTTTCTGCCGCCTGCAAAAAATTCCTCTGTTGATTTTTGCGCTCTGCTCCTGTAATAAAGCCCGATCAGCAGATTGATCAGAAAGTAGGCCGCGATAACTGCCCAGTCAAAGAAAGTGAGTCGCATGTTGATCTCCTTATTTTTTCTTACTTATATATAAGATATTGCTGTACCTTTGTGCCGAATTCTTCTGATTGCCTGTCGATCATGGCGAATATGTCGGAGAGGCTTTTTCCATTTTTCAGAAAATCCCAGCCTGCGATTTTATTGATGAAATCGTTTTCCAGAAACTGGAAATCTTTAGGATACATGTTTTTGACTGTATGGATCATTGCGAAACCGGTCTTGACCGGGTTGAAAAGTCTGCGATTCAGCACATGCACCTGCACTCCCTGGCAGGCTTCGTCCTTGCATTTGCTGAAACTCGGTTTAAAGGAGGCGGCTCTGAATTTCACTCCAGGCAGATTCAATCCATTCAGTTTGTCTGCCAGGTCCAGGCCGTCGATGAAAGGGGCTCCGATCAGTTCGAAAGGCCGGGTGGTGCCGCGGCCTTCAGACACGTTCGTGCCCTCGAAAATGCAGGTGCCTGAATAAACTACCGCAGTGTCTATGGTGGGCATGTTTGGGGATGGCATGACCCAGGTTTTTAACCCTGTATCTTCATAATACATGCTGCGTTGCCAGCCGCTCATTTGAACAACAGCCAGGTTGCAGTTGATTTTGAATTCGCTGTTCAGGTAACCTGCGAATTCACCGATCGTCATGCCGTAGCGCTGGGTGATCGGATACATGCCTACAAAGGATTTGTATTTCAGGTCCAGCAGATTTCCGCCGACAAACCCGGAGACAGGGTCAGGCCTGTCGAAAACCACAAACTTTTTACCGAGTTCCGCGCATGCTTCCATGCAGAGTCCCATGGTATTGATGTAAGTATAAAATCTGGCGCCCACATCCTGCATGTCATATGCCAGGACATCCACATTCCTGAGCATTTCAGGAGTAGGTTTCTTGGTGTCTCCATACAGGCTGAAAACCTGCAGACCGGTGCGCCTATCCTTTTCCACCCCGATCGTATCTCCGGCCTGCACGCAGCCGCGGATGCCATGCTCCGGAGCGAACAGGGCCGTCAGATTGACTTTTTTGAACAGGACATCGATTGAGCTTTCAAAATTGCTGTTGATTCCGGACTGGTTTGTGACCAGCCCTATCCGCTTACCTTGAAAAATGTCCAGGTTGCCTTCCAGGTTATCGATTCCCAGCCTGACTGGAAAAGTGTGGTCTGAGTTTACCGCGACTTTTTCTGCCGAAACTTTTATTGAGGAAGTCTTCAGCGTAGATTTCGCGGGGATCGTCACAGGCAGGATCCCTGCAGGTTCGAATACTCCAAAAATCGCTTCCAGCCCGGCTGTCAGATTGGCCTGGGTCTTCTCGCTGCCGTAAATTGCGAGGCAGGTTCCGGCTTTGGGCAGATACATGCTGTCGTAAGGGGATCTGATCGCCAGCACCGCGTATTTTTTTCCTTTTTCGTTCAAAAGGTCGATCAGCGAGTTAAAGCTGTTGATTGCAATTTCCGGATTTGCTCCCCGCCCGAGATTGTATGTGGCCAGGACGATCGAATCCTGGGACAGTATTTCCTTTTTCTGATCTGCAGTGGGAAAGTCTTTGTCCAGCAGGCAGTATGCAGTGACCTGGCCGCCGTCTTTCAGGAAAGAAAGAGAAGCTGCGGCTTTCAAAGCATCCAGAGCTTTCCTGTCATTGCTGATGAATCCGATCCGCCCGTCTGCGGAAAGAGGAAGACTCCCGTTATTCCTGACCAGAGTGACTGCCTTGACTGCGATCAGTTTTTCCACTGCCAGGTGGGTCTTGCACTTTACCGATGCCCTGGCTTTCACGACAGCTTCCGGGTCAGACACAGCTTCGAAAAGCCCGTATTCAGCTTTCAGCGAGAGAATCCGTTTCACTGATTCGTCGATTCTCTTTTCAGTAATTTTTCCTGATTTCACTGCAGATGCAATGGCTGCGACAATCGCGGGCGGATCGCTCGGCATCAGGAGGATATCCGCTCCTGCCCTGACAGCCATCAGGCTTGCTTCGATTGTGCCGAAATTGTCGGCTATCGCCTTCATGTTGAGCGCATCAGTGACTATCACTCCCTGGAAGCCGAGCTTCTTGCGCAGGACTCCGGTGAGTATTTTATCCGACAATGTGGCAGGCAGATTGATCTTGTCGCCTGTCTTTTTGGAAACAGCAGTGGAAGGATCGAGAGCAGGGAATGTGACATGCGCAGTCATCACAAAATCTACACCCTGGGTAATAATGGCTTTGAAAGGTACGAATTCGACTTTGGAGACCCTGTCCCAGCCGTGAGGGATTGTCGGCAGGTCCAGATGCGAGTCTGTGCTGGTGTCCCCATGCCCGGGGAAATGTTTGGCTGAAGACATGATCCCTGCCTCATGCAAACCCCGCATGTATTCGACGCCGTATTCAGCGACCTTCTGCGGGTCTTCACCGAAAGATCGTTCGCAGATCACAGGGTTTTCAGCATTATTGTTCACATCCATTACCGGCGCAAAATCAAGGTTGAATCCGAGTGCTTTGATTTCAGTGCCGATCAGCCGGCCCGATTCCTTTGCATAAGTGGGGGAGCCTGTGGCGCCGATTGCCATGTTGCCGGGCATGTTTGTGGCGCATGCCAGTCTCGTTACTCTGCCGCCTTCCTGGTCCAAAGCAATGAAAGGAGGTATTTTTGAAGCTTTGCGGATCGCATTGTTCAAGCTGATGACCTGATCAATTTCTTTCAGGTCTACTGCGAACAGGATTACTCCGCCGGGGTTGAAATCCCTGATGCGGGAACAGATCACAGCTTCGCGCTGGTCGTCAGGAGTATTGTCAGGGATTGATGTCAGAATCATCTGTTCGATCTTCTCTGCCAGAGTCATGTCAGCCATCAGTCCGGGAATGAATCCGTCCGGAACTCCAGCCATGGAAATTGAAGCTGCCGCAAACAGCAGAAACATGATAATCCTCATGATGCCGCACCTTCCCTGGTCTGATGATTGGATGCGAGCAAGCGGTTGACTGTTTTCAATACGATCGGTTCATTATGACTGAGGGTTTCAATCTCCTCGAACAGAGCATAAGCCGTTTCCTCGTAACTCGGTTCAATTCCCTTTGAGGAGAGCAGATGCCGCACATATCGGATCGAGCGGTCGATCAGCTTGTTGTTGCTCGGCCTGACCCAGATCATGAAATTGTCCTGATAACGATCCAGACGGCCCATGATCAAGGTGGAATGGGTATTCAGCAGCAGCTTGAGCAAAGTGTGTTCAGCCAGGATCGACAATCCTGCGACTCTGATTTTTTTCTCCTTGCCTTTAAAGCTGAAAACCAGATCATCTCCCTGGCGTTTGACACCGAAGAGATGCAGTTTGGATGGTTTCACTTTTTCTTCGCGGTATTTTTTGATGTTTTTACTGAAATCAAAGCCCATCAGGTATTCGGTGGAAAGTTCCTGCCTGCCGTCCCAGTTCAGCGGTCGCGGATCGCGCTGGAAAAGCCTGTGCCAGGCAGAGGGGGAATTATCTACATCAGGATAGCAGATGTAGCAGAGAGAAGGTGGCGGGTTTTTGTCAAGTACATTCTCGAACGGCAGCAGGCTGAAAGTGGGTGCCCGCTCCGTGGAATCCGTGAGGATCGTAATTCCATAATCATTGGTTTCGTATAAAATGTAGTCTTTGTCCCTGTAAGTAGCAGATTCCAGTTCAATGAAATCGCTGAGAAATGAGAAGTCAGTCTCAGAGACTGCTTTTTCCATTCTGGAGATCTCGGCATCCAGATCCTTCCGGTCCCCGCCCTGAAAGAGAGCGAGACCTGCTGCAGCCATCTGGATCGTGCTGGCCTGCATCCTGGTGCTGCCTGAGAGAGCCATTGGCCCGCAGGACAGGTTGATCTTCACTATTCCCGGGTTTTCGATTACTTTTCTGGACCGCTCGATCGGGGTCAGATCTTTGTCAGGGTTGCAGTAGAGAAAATACGGTTTGCGGCTTGAAATCCTGGTTGCTTCCTCGGCTGCTCCGATCACGAACGGAGTTTCACCGCCTTCTGTAATTGCGACCATCAGGTCGTTCTTTGAAAATCCCAGACCCAGCATCTGCCTGGCAGCGTATTCAGGATGATCCTCGAATTTCTCGATGGATTTGATGATGGCGCTGTCTCCGCCGGCCATCATGCCGAAAACTGATTCTCTAAGTTTAACCGGACCCTTCATTCTCCAGAAATATTCCAGGGAAAGCGAAAGCCGGCCTGTAGCACCGCAGCCGGCCAGGAATACTCTGCCGCCGCTTTGGAAAGTATCCTTTATTTCATTGCCAAGCCTGGCGATTTCTTCAGCTTTGGACCTGAGGACATGGAAGAGGGCCAGGTCGAGTTCCTTGAGGACGGACACAGCCCTGGGAAGATTGCTGTTGGCGAGTTTGGACATTTCCATGGTCTTGGGGTGCGGTTTTTCAGTGGTGATTTCACCTAACCTGAACATATGTGAAAGCGCTAGGTACTGGTCAGCTTTTTCTCTGGGTGTCATCTCAAGCCTCCTTTGGCGTTAAAACAATTTTGTTGCAGAACGGGGTTAGGAAATAGGCGACTGCCATGGAAATAGTGGTTCCTATGAAATACAGCCACGGCCAGAACACCAGATTGTAGAACACGATATAAGCCATGATCACTGAAGAGACGATCATTCCGGAAACAACGGGTGTCTGTGATACAGCTGCGCTGACTTTTTCGGAAGAGAGCATTCCTGCGAGCAGGATTCCGGATAAGACTGCAGCAACTGCGAAGACCGCAGGTTCAGAAATGTGACTCTGGAATACCAGATAGAACAGGAAAGCAGAAACCAGGGTCAGGGCTCCGATAATCGGTTTTCTGAATCGCTCATCATTGATGCTGATGGTATAGAACATTGCTCCCAGCACTCCCCCTCCGGTAATTCCTAAAAGACCCAGAGCCAGATTCAGTATGATGGCTACATCCTGGCTTAAGACAGCGATCAGCATCAGAAGCACGCCCCAGAGTATGGTGTTGTTCTTTGATACCTTCACGTAATATTCTTCGGACTTGTTCGGGGCCAGGTGCTGCTTGTGGATGTGAATCGTGTAGAGCGAGGAAAGGGCGTTGAGGGCAGAGGATGTGCTGCTCATCACAGCTGCGATAATGGCAGCGATCATGAAGCCTTTGACTATCTCAGGCATCTCGGTAATTATGAAGACAGGAAAGATATAGTCTGCCTTGAATTTTCCGGCGAGGTCAAGAGGCTGGATCAGGAAAGGATGGCTCTGATAATAAACCCAGAGCATCAGGCCTGTGATCAGGAAGGTCAGGAAGAGCGGAAAGATGATGCAAGCGCTCATCAGCATGGATTTCTGGCCGTCGCGCAGGTTCCTGCAGGCCAGCACGCGCTGTACGAGGAGCTGGTCAGCTCCGTGGGTCATGGTGCAGAGGAAGAAAGCTCCGATCACGCCCATCCAGATGTTGATGTCAGGGCCGGCCATTTTGAAGGTGGAGTCGAAGAATGTCCATTTTCCGGCATCTGTAACCTGCTGGATGATAGTGTGAAGTCCGCCGTCGATCCTGGTCGGAATGTAGCAGATGGCCAGCAGGGCTCCGCACATGAAGGTGAAGAACTGAATCACATCGTTCCAGATGACGGCTTTGATGCCGCCCCAGTATGTATACAATAGGGTAATGATGCCTGTCACGATGATGGCATTGTTGATTGAGATGTTCAGGCAGAGTTTGAGTGGAATCGCTGCCGCATAAACTCTTACGCCTGCGCCAAGCACTACTGCGACCATGATCAGGACCACTGAGAGAGTGCCTGAGGCAGGGCCGAATTTGCGGTAGAGAAGCTCGTTGCAGGAATAAACTTCATGACCGCCGAAATACCAGGGCAGAAGCACGAATGAGATGAAGATTCTGGCCAGCACATAGCCTAGCACTATCTGCAGGAACGTGAGATTCCCGAGATACGCCATGCCCGGAATGCTGATCACTGTGACAGCGCTTGTTTCAGTAGCAATGATGGACAATCCGACAGTCCACCAGGGCATGTTCCTGTCTCCGAGCAGGTAGCTCTTGGTTGAGCCCTGTGATTTGCGGCCGAAGAAATACCCCAGCCAGAGCATGCCTGCGCAATAAAGCACGACGACCAGCCAGTCAATGGCAGTAAACATACGATCCTCCCCCGATTTCTATTTTATCTGCTTCTTTATTCAAGAAGCATTTTACCTTAAAGTAATTTATTTTTCATGTCCTGAAAAATCCGAACTTCTGATTCATGATATTTTATGGAGAAGAATTATTACAATAACTCAGGCGCAGCAAAACGCGTCAAATGGATTCACTCGATCAGGATGTCGATATCTTCCGCATAGTCAGGCAGCAAGTCTTTGAGAGCTTGAATAAAACCGGCTTCCCTGATTCTTTTTCTGGTTCTGACCGCGAAATCATAAAAAGTGTAAACCACAAGCAGCGGAACACCGATTAGAAACACTGCAACCAGGCTGGGGATCAAAGCGTCTTCAGGAGCGCCGCCTGTCAGCAGGTGCCAGGCCAGGCCGCCTGCTGCCGGAAGAGCGATGAACAGAAGCAGCAGTTTGGCGATCCGTTTCAGGCTCAGACTCGTGCTGAAGGGATGAACAAGTTTTTGATCCTCAATTACCGGAGCATTTTTCTTCTTTTTCCGGTCAGCGAGATTGGCTGCGACAAAGTAAATTATGATCGCCGGGATTCCGAGACCAAGCGAACTGATGAAGAAATCTACCGCCATTTCTTCGGATGGTTCTGAGCTTGTAAAAAAGCACCATAAGATTCCGATCAGACCGCAGCCGATCAGAATCAGGACTGAGTTGCGGAGGGATTTATAGTCTCTTGGAGCCCCATAGTACTTCTTATGCTGGGTGAAAGTGTCTTTGAGGAAAAGTAGATTATCCAGGGGCTCATAGAAACTCCTGGCGATCCTGAGGATGATCCTGAAGAGGCATTTCAGCTTTCTGTGTTTGTCGCTGCAGTCCATATTATTACTCTGATTTCTAAGGCTGGGACTTGCTCAGATGATAACATTAAATTCAGGAAGATAAAATCATCTGCCTGTGCCTGTGACTCCGAACAGGTCGTGAAAGGCCAGCACCCGGCAGAAGGATATTACCGGCAATCCAGTCAACAACCCTGCCATCCCTCCGATCACAGCCAGAATCAGTCCCAGGGCCTTGAATCCTGACAACAGAATGAGCAGGCCCGGGATCGTGCCTCCAAGCAGGCAGATCATTCCGAAGCCGGCCAGAGAGAAGCCCAGGGAAAAGAAGTAGAACAGGTTCGCTGAAACAGCGGCAGCGCTTCCTGCGAGAGCTGCAAAGGAATTCAGCCGCCTGTCTATCACCAGTATGTCTGCGAACATGAAGAGGGACATGATGATTATGTTCGCGGCAAAAGAGAGCACCACCAGAATCACTCCTGTCAGAGCGCTGGACGGACAGAGGTATGCGCATCCGCACAGGCATGCTGCGCTCAACAGGCAGGAGCCCAGGGTTTCAAGTAGAAAGACCCCGCAAAGCGGAAGCAGGAAATGGAATCCGCAGAAAACTGCTTGAACCCCGTTTTCCCGCCCTGCGACAATGTTCAGGCCAATGGCGTAGAATCCGCAGATCAGCAGATAGCCGGTCACCTGAATCAGAATTGTGACGGGATCTGTTAGTTCAGAGAATGGATTCATGAATGCCGGACTTTTATCATAGTGGCAAAATTCCATTAACAGAATAAGGGCCAGGAGACCAAGATATATCCCTCCGACAGGGGCTATGTTCTCTCTCAATATTCTGAATCCTGCAGAAATGTAGTGGTTAAATCTTCCGGTTTGGGATGCGCTGATCTCCATTCTGTCGAAAAATATATCGCCTGAAGGCAGTGGAGAGTTTTTTGAGCATCTGGCAGGCCCGACAAGAACTGAAGTCGGATTCCCGCAATTCGGGCATATTTCCACGCTGTCCTGGTAAAACTTCCTGCATGATCCGCACTTTCTCATGGCCTCCCCCTGATTCAATTATGATCAGAACCAGGGCATTTACCGATCAATTTCCCGCAACAATCCGCAACCATGAAGAGGATGGATAAAAAGCCGGATAGCTTGAAGGAAAGTTGAATCAGAACTTAGAATTACTTAATATTATTATAAACAAATGGTGGACCAGAGTGAGCATACTGAAAAAAATCGTTTTATATTTTATTCTAGCTATTGTAATTCTTTTCCTTTTATCTGAAATGGATGATAATCCTCCGGACCTGAACAGCAGGCGGCTTAATAAAGCAATGCACTCGATGCCTGCTATGCGTGATACTATCATTCAATATCAGGGAAAAGAGGGCAGAAGGCTGGAAAATCTGAACTTTCTAGTCCCTAAATATACTTCTGAAATTAAAAATGATCCCTGGGGGAACCCATACACGATGTTGGCTCAGGATGGTGTGTTAATCTCAACCGGGCCGGATGAAAAGATGAATCTGGAAGATGTTGCGGACCCTGTCAATCGTGACAATCTCATCGTTTCTTATTTGCCTCCGCTGGCCATTTCCGATGCGCAGCAGACAGTTGATCTCAACAAAAACGGCCTGCTGGACAATGACGATGTGATTACAATCTACTTCTGCAAAACTCCATATACGCCGGTTGCTGCTTCGGCCGGCGGAGCGGACTTCACTTTCTGGGGCAGGCCGGAAATTTCGCAGACCGGGGAGATTAGGTTTACGGTCTTTAATCCTGATTCCAGAGATAAGGGCAGGGATGTGAACGGGCTTTCCAATGCTGATATTGGAAAGCTTACTGTGCTCGAACCTGGACCTGGAGCCGGACCAGGCACGCTCAACGGGAAGTACGATTTTGTCAATCTTAAAGTGGCAAGGGATAAAAATGTTCCTTTTGAAGCGGAACTTTTTGTAAGATTTGCAGATTCGGCAGTCTCTTGGCCCTGGTCATCCCTGAAGTATGCTGACAGACGGCATAATCTTGCAGTTCAGGCGGAAACCTGCATTAAGATAAAAAAACCTCTCTAAAATCACCTGCGTAATCAGTACAATTTTCGATTTATGGTATGACCTTAAAAACCATTTTTAGCAACTGTCATAATAAAAGGCGTTCTTTGAATTAGAGCGCAGGCGACCTTTATCGAACACCGAGACGGTGAAACCTCATTATGCCATGTGAAAACCCGACTCTCATTCAAAGATCGAGGCTAGCTCTTTAGATTTGATATTCATTATGACAGTTCACTGTCAAAATAAAACGAGTATTTTGACAGTGAACGCCATTTTAGCCTCAATACGGAATGATTGCCGGATGAAACCATGCTGAATTGACAAAGTAAAGACTCAGGGGATAAATTTGGTCGATGCAGCTTGATTACTTGAAAATCACCAATGACGATGTTGAAGAACTGGCCCTCTGGCTGGCCGGTGACAGCTGGCCTTTTCATGGCTATTCCAGGCCTGATCCGGAAAAAATCCGGCAGAGCTTTGCCGAAGGTTATTACACAGGGCCTGAGGTGGAAACTTACTGGATTCTTGGCCATCAGGAAAAACTTGGCATGATCCGCATTTTCGACCTTGAGGATCCCACTCCAATGTTCGATCTGCGGGTGAGAAGCCAAAGCCGGGGGATGGGAATAGGATCTGCTGCCCTCAGATGGCTGACTGATCATGTGTTCAATTCATTTCCGGACAAGATCCGCATCGAAGGCCACACCAGATGCGATAATATCGGGATGCGTAGAACATTCCTGAAATGCGGATATGTGCTGGAAGCGAGGCACAGGAGCTGCTGGAGATCGGAAAACGGCAGGTTTTTAGACAGTGTCGGATATGGCATCACAAGGCATGACTGGGAGACAGGAACAATTACTCCTGTCGAATGGGACGGTGAATGAAAATAGGATCTTTCATCTTGAAATGGCGCAGAGCGATCATGGCTGCAGCAACTGTTTTTACCGTGTTCGGCTATCACTGCCTGAGCGATTATTACGGAACCAGAAACTGGAAGCCAGGCACAGGCCTGATCGTGAAATCAGAACTGAAATCCAAATGGATGATAAGTACAAACCCTCGCAAAAAAAAGTACCTTGATGTAGCTTATGACTATACTGTCAATGGCATGAAATACCGGGGCACTCAGTTCATGCTGGGTGTCAATGAGTTCCCACGCGGGGATACCTGCGGAGTCAGCCATGAAATTATTATCTACTACAACCCTGACTATCCTGATCAGGCAGTGGCTTTTCGACCTGAAAGCAGCATGAAATGGTGGATTATAACCTCAGTGAGCACAGCCTTGCTGATTATCGGATCCGGCATATCCATCTGGAATCTCTTCTTCAGAAAAAAAACCGGTCCAGGATTTTTTGGGACAATCAGCCTGCTCAAAGGGCGTTTGCGGCGAAAAGAAGGAGCAAATCAACATGGAACCAAGAATTGAAACTCTGGCTGAAAAAAAACTGATTGGAATGCGGGTAACGATGTCTTTGCTCGACAACAGAACTGCTGAACTCTGGAAGTCGTTCCTGCCTCGCAGGAAAGAGATCATCAACCCTGTGTCAGCGGAGATGATATCAATGTCGGTTTACGATGCGCCACTCAGGGCAGGCGATTTGAATCAGAGATTTGAAAAATGGGCTGCTATGGAAGTTTCTGATTTTGACTGCCTGCCTGATGGAATGGAAACATTTACACTGGAAAAAGGGCTGTATGCTGTTTTCCACTATATCGGACTTGCCAGTGACAGCAGGATATTTGTTTATATTTTCGGGACCTGGCTGCCAAATTCGGAATATCTGTTGGACAACAGGCCACATTTTGAGATACTGGGTGATAAATACAGGAATGGGGACCCGAATTCAGAAGAAGAAATATGGATACCGATCAAACCGAAAAATATCTGAATTGGCCATTACATTAATAAACCCAAGATTACAGACAAACAGAGATATTAAAAAAGGTGATAAAATGAAATGCTATTTGTGCGGGACTGCTATCCAGAATTACAATCCGGCATTCCACCAGTTAAAGATCGATGAATCCCATACTGCAGATATCTGCCAGGTATGCATCGATAAATTTGTCATCTGGCAGCAGGGCAAATTCGCCCGCCTTTTTCCTACGACTGCTGCGAAAAAAAGGTTCAAAAAGAGTTGACCTGATAAGGTGAATTTTGGGTTTTCAAATCCCCACACCTATGAATTGAGCCCGGTACAGCTCGGCATAGCAGCCGCCGGCTGCAAGCAATTCACCATGGCTTCCCTGTTCCACGATCCTGCCCTCGCTCATCACCAGGATCCTCTCAGCATCGCGGATGGTGGACAGCCGGTGGGCGATCACGAAACAGGTCCTCCCTTTCATCAGGGCCTTCATGGCTCTCTGTACCAGGAGTTCGGTTCTGGTGTCCACGCTGCTGGTGGCCTCGTCCAGGATCAGGATAGCCGGGTCTGCAAGCAGTGCCCTGGCGATGGTGAGCAGCTGTTTTTCGCCCTGGGAGATGTTGGTGCCTTCCTCATTGATCATTGTTTCATAGCCGTCTGGAAGAGTGCGGATGTAATGATCGGCCTGGGCTGCCTCTGCTGCGGAGAGGACCTCGGCCTGAGTCGCATCAGGCTTGCCGTAGGCTATATTCTCGCGTATGGTCCCGTGGAAAAGCCAGGTGTCCTGCAGCACCATCCCGAACATCCGGCGCAGATCTCCCCGGCGTATCTCCTGGATGCCGGTGCCGTCCACGGAGATTCTGCCCCCCTGGATTTCATAGAAGCGCAGCAGCAGATTGACCAGAGTAGTCTTTCCGGCTCCCGTGTGCCCGACTATTGCTACAGTCTGGCCTGGAAACACATCAAGGTTCAAATCAGGAAACAGGATTCTATCCGCTGTATATCCGAAACGGACATTCTCCAGGCATAACCTTCCTGCCACGAAAGGCAGCGACTTGCAGTCCTGGCGGTCAGGCTCCTCTTCAGTCTCGTCCAGCACCTCGAAGATCCGTTCCGCTGAAGCCACTGATGACTGCAGGGTGTTCACGATTTCGGCCGCCTGGGCGACAGGCTGAGTGAACATCCTCACATACTGGACAAAAGCCTGCATGTCGCCGATCGCCACTCTCCCGCGCACCACTAAAATGCCCCCTCCCACATAGACCAGGGCATAGCCCAGATTATTGACGAAGTTCATGGCTGGAAAGACAAAACCGGTGATGAACTGGGCTTTCCAGGCGACACTGTAAATTCTTTCATTGATTTCGGAGAATCTCTGCAGGGACTTTCCTTCATATCCGAAAGCCTGCACCACTTTGTGACCTGTAAGCATTTCCTCCACATGGCCGTTCAGTTCCCCGAGAGCCTTCTGCTGGGCTGCGTAAAACTTCTGCGACTTTTTGGCAATGAACATTGTGATCAGAAAGGAAAGCGGCAGGGTGAGGATTGTGATCAAAGTAAGCAGCGGGCTGATCATGAGCATCATCGACGCTGCTCCGACAATCCCTATAGTTGAAGAGATCAGTTGCGGCACTCCCTGCTGTACTGTAGTACTTATGTTGTCCACATCATTGGTGATCCGGCTCATGGTTTCTCCATGCTTGCGGGAATCAAAATAGCACAGCGGCAGCCTGGACAGTTTTTCGTCCAGATCCCTGCGCAGATTGAAGACGATCCGCAGAGCGACTGAGGCCATGGAACGCTGGGTAAGATAAGTGAAGGCAGCATTCGCAATGTTGAGCAGGGCAAGCGCAGCCAGAACCCTTGCGATATATGGAAAATCGACAGCAGCTCCTGGAGCATGGGCGAGCTTTGCTGAAACACCGGTGAACAGTCTGGTGATCGCCATTCCCAGGATTTTCGGAGCTGAAGTGGCGAGACTGGTGTTCAGAACAATCACGGCAGCCAGGAGTATGAGCATTGCGCGGAACGGCTTCAGATACCCGAAAAGCCTTCTGACGGTTCCCCGGAAATCTCTGGCCTTTTCCACAGGGGCGGCCAGTCCCATCATGCCCCTGCCGCGGCCGCCGAACATTGTCGAGCGTGGATCTCTGCGCTGTCCGTTCATGTCCGCTCATCCTCCGCCAGCTGGGAATTGACGATTTCCCTGTATACCGGACAGCCTGCAAGCAGATCTTCATGCCTGCCCAGTCCGACGATCCGGCCCTGATCAAGCACAATGATCCTGTCCGCATCCATCACTGTAGTCACCCGCTGCGCCACGATGAAGACTGCGGAACCGGAGATTTCCTTCCGCAGAGCCGAGCGGAGAACTGCTCCGGTCTTGAAATCCAGAGCGGAAAAACTGTCGTCGAAAATGTATATCTCAGGTCTGCGCAAAAGGGCGCGGGCGATGGAAATCCTCTGCTTCTGGCCGCCGGATAGATTCTTCCCCCCCTGAGCGAGCAGAGTGGTGTAACCGTCGGGCATTTCGGAGATGAATTCTGCTGCCTGCGCAGTTTCGGAAGCCTTGCGGATCTCTTCGTCAGCGGCTTCTTCTCTGCCGAATCTGATATTTTCAGCCACAGTTCCTGTAAACAGAAGCGCTTTCTGGGTCACTAGTCCGATTTTAGAGCGCAGTTCCTGAAGCGGCAGCTCCCGGACATTCAAGCCGTCCACCAGCACTTCACCGGATCCTGCATCGTAGAATCTGGGGATCAGGCTCATCATGGTTGACTTTCCTGAGCCGGTGCCTCCGATGACCGCAGTGACCTCCCCGGGACAGGCGCTGAATGTAATGCCGTTGAGGGCAGGCTGCCCGGCCCCGTGATAAGTAAAACTGACATTGCGGAATTCCACGTATCCCTTTTTCCCGCTCTTCTCGGGAGCGCCTTGCGGATCCCGGATCTCAGGCTCGAGATCGAGCACCTCGTTGATGCGCTGTGCGGAGACCTGGGCGCGCGGGATCATGATGAACAGGATAGAGCCCATGATCAGGGCAAACAGGATCTGCAGCACATACTGGATGAAGGCCATGATGGCGCCGACCTGCATGTTGCCGGCTTCAGCCCGCAGCCCGCCAAACCAGGTGATGGCGATGGTGGTGATGTTCATGCAGAGCATCATCGCGGGCATGAGCAGGGAAACTATCATCGCCAGGTCAAGCGCTGTAGCGGTGAGATCCCGGCTGGCTCCGGCGAAACGTGCTGCTTCGAATGCCTCGCGATTGAATGCCCTCATTTCCCTGATGCCGGTAAGTTTTTCCCTGATCACCAGGTTGAGGCGGTCCAGACGGGCCTGCAGCAGACTATTGAGAGGCAATGCTTTCCTGGTTACAGTCCAGACGATCAGCATCAGAAGCGGCACCACCAGCGCAAAGACCAGTGACAGTTTTGGGTCAAGAGCTACGGACATCAGAATCCCGCCCACGCACATCACAGGGGCGCGCAGCATGGTGGTCAGCATCATCTGCAGCGACTGCTGCACCTGGGTCACATCATTGGTGGTCCTGGTGATCAGCGATGACGAGCCTATCCTGTCATATTCGGCGAGCGAAAAGTTCTGGACCCTGGAGAAAAGCATGCTTCTCAGCGTACGGCTGAACCCGTTGACGACTCTTGCCGAGAAAAAGCTGGACATCACTGCGCAGCATACTCCGGCCAGCGCGATCAGCACCATGTAACCGCCCATCCTGAAAATGTATGCTTCGTCGCCTTTCATGATGCCGATGTCCACAATATCTGCCATCAGGGTGGGCAGGTAAAGATCTGTAAGCGACCGCAGGAAAAACAGGAAGATCACGCCTGTTATCGGTATGGTATATGGCTTCAGATGGCGGAAAAGTTTCAGCATCAGTTTCCCGTTTTAGAGGTGAATAGGTGCAGAATACTGCATCAGCCTGAAAAATTCCAGTAACAGCCTGATTTTCCGGATTTTCAGGGATAAATTTGCCTGTAGGCTTTCAGGTCTGGAATCACTGATTCCGGTCGATCGAATATTTCTGCTGCTGCTTCGGCACATACCATCTTGTGTAATTATGGAATATTCCGGCTGGAGATGCTTCCACCCCCCTGAATCTGTTGCTGACTGCCACCAGATTGTCAGGGGAGCAGAGAAAGGTATAGGGCTGGTCATTGTAGATAAGCTCATGCAGCCTGTGATAGATCCTGATCCGTTCCTCTCGATCGAGCGTGGTCCTGCCTTTCTGGCACAGGTCGCTGACTTCATCGTTTTTATATCCTACACAGTTGCGTCCGCCTTTTGCCCCGGGAATCGGTGATTCAAACCAGTGGAAATAATAATACAGATCAGGATCTGGCAGCCCGATCTCGTCCAGCAGTATGTCAAAATCCTCATGGTGCCGTGATGTGAGCAGGGTCTGCATGTCGCAGGCTTTCAGGGAGACTTTGATCCCGATCTCCTTCCAGAAGCTCGAGGCCATCCAGGCAGTCAGTTCCAGAGCCTTGTTTCCAGTGATAAAGATTATCCGGCAATCGAATTTTCTCCCGTCTTTCTCCAGAATCCCGTCTCCATCCAAGTCTTTCCAGCCTGCTTCGGAAACAAGGAGCCTGGCTTTTTCCGGGGAATAAGGCAGTATTTCCATTGTGCTGTTGTAAGCCCAGGAGTTTTTGGGCCACGGCCCGTCTGTAATGCTGGCGCAGCCCCGGAATGCCTCTTTGATTATCGCTTCCCTGTCCAGGGCCATGGTCATGGCTCTTCTGACTCGCAGGTCATTGAAGAAAGGACCTCGGCTGTTGTACCCGATCCAGGTGATGCGGCTGGGACTTGGATACCTGATTAGATTGTACTGAGTGCGGAAATTCTTGTTATCCACCTGCTTGGCATATTGATCAGGGGTAATATAGAGTATATCCAGTTCCCCCCTGAGCAGGGCCAGAAATGCGGTGGAAGGATCAGGGATCACCCTGAACACGTATTCCTGGATGTATGGCCTGCCTTCAAAGTAATTCTCCGAAGCTTCCAGCACCAGTTCTTCTCCGCTCCGCCATTGCTTGAAGCGGTAAGGACCTGTCCCAATAGCCTTGTTCTTGTATTCAGGGGCGTAGATGTTGTCATGGGTCTTGAAAACATGCTCAGGTATCACAGGCTGGGCGAACTGCCTGAGTGCAGGGGCGAAAGGCATCTGGTAATGGAAGCGCACTGAGTAATTGTCCAGCATTTCCAGGGTCTCCACGAACTGGGCAATATAAAAGAGCTGGTTGGAATAGGTAAAAAAGGCGTCTTTAGCTGTAAACTCCTCACCGTCGTGCCATAAAATGCCCTGCTTGAGCCTGAAAGTGATGGTCTTTCCGTCTGCAGAGATTTCCCAGGTTTCAGCCAGGTCAGGTACAGGTTCGCAGTTTCTGTCCAGTTTGACCAGCCCCTGATAGATCCTGGAAGTCACACGGGTCGTGGCTGCGTCAGTGGAACCGTATGGCTGAAGGCCAAGTGCGTCCGACACGACTCCTTCGACCACAGCATCTCCGAAAGCTGGAGATGAGTCCTCTGGAATTTTCTCAGTGCCTGTCTGTTCCGGGCTGCCGCATCCGGAAATGGTCAGAAAGGCCAGCACAACCGGAACAAGAGCAAAAGGGTTTTTCCGCATCAGGAATATGATATCATGAAAGATAACAGGCGAATCAATGTTCAGGGATAAAGTTCTGATTTTCAAGCTCTTTTTAAATATTGTTCAAGCCTTTTTTTTAAGTCAGGTTTTCCCCGGCACTTGCCTTTATGCGGCAGCAGGCAGCAGGGAAACAGGTCTGCAGGCATTTTATGAACGTCCGCCTGAGCGGAATGTGAGAATAGCCGAAAGTGTGGAAATGCAGTTCTGCCGGATACCTGGCGGGGAATTTCTCTGGGACAGCCCTGAAAATGACGGAACAGGTCAGTCCGAGCAGCAGAAAGTCAGCATCGCGCATGGATTCTGGCTGGGAAAGTACGAGGTGACCCAGAAACAGTGGCAGGCTTTAATGGGAACAAATCCCAGCGCTTTCAAAGGGGAAAACAGGCCTGTGGAGCTGGTTTCCTGGCATGACTGCCTGGAATTCATAGATAAACTGAATCGCAGGACAGGGAAGAAGTTCCGCCTGCCCAGGGAATCCGAATGGGAACTGGCCTGCAGGGCAGGGACTGATACAGGGTATTACTGGGGAAACAGCATTGCCGAAGAGGGGGACTACTGCTGGTCAGGATTGAACAGCAAAGGCCAGACACACTGTGTAGGCGAGAAGAAGCCGAACAGATGGGGACTCTACGACATGAACGGAAATGTCTGGGAATGGTGCCAGGAATCCTCAGGCTGGGACAATTACATAGACCTGCCCAGGGGAAGATGGTATGTGGCGCGCGGCGGATCATGGTTTACTTTTGGCGAGAGCTGCGGGTCTTCGATCAGGACCTACAATTCGCCTGACAGCAGATTTGACGACTTCGGATTCCGCCTGGCCTGCGACGAACTGTAGCACTGCAATGGACAGTGATTTTATTTGCTTTTCAGGATACTCTGCGCTTCTATGGGAATCTCGATCTTCACTTTACCGTAAAAATAGGTGCTGACTGAATTGCTGACAGTCTCGATCACCTGTTTTTTATCTTCCATAGTCAGAGTCAGCAGACTCTTGAAATTCTGAGCTACTTTCAAACGGCTGAAGTCTGATTTGCCGAGCCAGTGTTTTGACTTGTATTCCAGCACTTTAACTTCTGTAGATATGGCCGGATTGGCTGCGTAAGCCTTTTTTATCCCGAGGGCCATGCGCTCTTCTGCAATCGGGGCGGCTGAATTGCCTTCCGATTCGATCAAAACCGTCTCAATGCTTCCCAGCATTTCAGTGCCTGCAATAATCCATTTCGGCGCATTATTGTCAGTCTCAGGTACCAGTTTTTCGCAGATGAACAGATTACCCATATCTTTAGCCGCGACTTCAAAAGGTCCGGTCGGCTTCTGCCAGGGTTCGTCCCCCAGTTTCATGGCTGTAGATTCGCCCTGCCTGATCATGATCAGGGTCTTGCCGTCGAAAACAGTTGTCTGGCGCGCCAGGCTCCCTGCGGACAGGTCTATTTCTATGGTAATCTCAGATTTCTGGACAGGCTGTACCTCTCTGGTGCCGTCTTTTATGAGCGTAACTATCTTCTCTCCGACGTCAGTGCGCAGCAATGACGGAGCTGAAGCCACGAATTCCGAAGCCTTGTCCAGCATCTGGCGGGCAGTGAGATCAGCGGACATAACCGGGATCGACAGAAATACGGCAATCAAGCAAACAAGTATTTTTTCCATACAGCACCTCCAAAGGCAATATTCTATCCCTAAACCAATGCTCTGCGATATTTTCCCATGATATATCACAAAGCAATAAAAACATAGGGCGGACCGGAGAATTTGCTTTTTCCGCCATTTTTTGTCATAATTAAAAATAAGTTGCCATTAAATTGAAAATTCCGGAGAGAAATCAATGAACGGTCAAACTAAGCCTTTGAATGATTTGCTCGACAAGCTTCCTGTGGACCTTTACCAGGAAGTGCGTGATTTCATTGAATTTTTAATCAGAAAGAAATCCATAAATTCCTCTGCCAAGCCAGTTTTTGACTGGGCCGGCTCAGTGAAAGGCTTGAAAAATACCTCTGTCGAAATGCAACATAAGATTTCCGAGGACAGGCTGCCGGTAAGATGAGAGTTCTTGTAGATACCAATATCTTTCTGGAAGTCATTCTTGACCAGAAAAAGGCCAGGACTGCAAGGCAATTTCTTTCCAAGACAGGCAAGCACGAATTTTACATGACTGATTTCACGCTTCATTCGATTGGGTTATTCCTGTTCAACCAAAAGCAGTACACTGTTTTCAACAGATTCGTGGATGACATGTTTTTCAGGGCAGGGTTTAAATTAATTGCTCATCAGCCAGAATTGATGGAGAAGGTATCAGCGATTTCCAAGAAACTTCACCTGGATTTTGATGATGCTTATCAATATTTAGCCACTGAGAATTACGATCTTACGCTAGTAAGTTTTGATCATGATTTCGATAAAACTCCCAGAGGCAGAAAAGAACCTGGAGAAATATAATTCAATTAATTCTTTTTCCATACCTGCAAACATTTCCTCTCCCTTGCCTGAATCTTTCGATTTCTCCGCAAAATATTAATGTTTTGTATCTTTTTCAGATTGACTTCTCTGACAGTACGGATAAAATTGACTCAGAGCAGGGATCGGGGTCTGGTTGTTCTTTAAAAGCTGTTAAATCTGAACACAGTGAAGATTTTACAGCTTTTTAATCCCCGAAGCATCAGTGAAGCGGGACCAAATTTCCGCTCAAACCACAACCTGGCCCCATCGGTAGGAGATCACTTTCAGCATAAAACCCTGCAAAAACAAAGGCCCTGTTAAGAAAAAGCCACAGCAGGCGTAACTCAACTCCAAAGCAGCGGCAAGGTCGCAAGGCCTTGCCGTTGCAACATTGTTTCTTTATATTAATTTTTTATTGAAAATGAGTGGTAGCCTAAAAAAATAATATTGCAATCAGTCTTGTAGGCATCAATAATTAGACTAGAAAATTTGGAGGTATAGTATGAAGATGAGATGTCCCAATTCTGATAAATGTGATGGCAAGTTCCCATGGAATAGAAAATTAATACAATGTCGACATCATGGTGAACACGACATGATTACATCGGGTACACCCCAATGTGTTGTTTGTTTAAAAGCCAATCAATGTCCTAAAGATCCGAAAGTTCATTGCAGCATACATACGTCATCGGATAAGGGTATAGGGAATGATGGCAGAAGGCAACAGCAGCAAGGTGTTTCATAGGACGCCAAAGGCCATTTCAAGGAGTGATAACCGTTTGATATGCGGACTGAGCGCTTCATG
>JAQTZZ010000056.1 GCA_028687545.1 Candidatus Wallbacteria bacterium | reverse complement strand
GCTTTTGGTGATTCGGCGGTCCTGAAACCGATCCTGAAAAAGGACCCGTTTCAGATCGAAGAATTGGGAATGCATCCTCAGCAGATCTGGCAGATCAGAAAAAATCTCCTGTCAAGTCACGGCCTGATAGTAATTTCAGGACCAGCCGGATCAGGCAAAACTGCTACACTTCATTCCCTGCTGAGTTTATTCAATAAAACCAGTCTGAAGATCGTCTGCATTGATAATTTTCCGGAAACTCCTTTTTCCGGGAGAGTCCATGTGCGGGTACAATCCAGTCAGGTCGATCCGTCCCCGCTGAATCAGGAAACTGGTTTGCAGACGTGTCTGACTATGGACCCTGATGTGATAGCGTTGAGTGACCTGGACGAGCACACAGCCGCCGGGGCTCTGCGTCTTTCGTTGTCCGGCCGTCTGATTATCATGACGATGAATGCCAATTCAGCACTGGAAGCTGTTCAGAGGCTATCAGAACTGGGGATCAGCCGTGAGATGCTCATTTCAAATCTCAGACTTGTAATTTCACAGCGGCTGGTACCTGCGCTCTGCGAGAAATGTAAAGAAAAAGTCGATCCTGCGGCATATGTAAAAATTCTGAACATGCCGGAATCAGACTATCAGGGAAAAGATTTTTTCCGCGCTAAGGGATGCTCAGTCTGCAGCCTCACCGGATCATCAGGAAGAACCGGCTGTTTTGAACTGCTCGAACTCACTGAGTCTTTGAAAAAGGTGCTTGTGAACAAAGATCCGATGATGATCAGAAAAGTTGCTGTCAGGGAAGGAATGACCACTCTGAGCACAGCCGCCTTTTTAAAATGCACAGCCGGAAAGATTTCGATCGAGGAATTTGTCAAGATTGCTTTTGACCTGTCATGAGAACCTTTATCGCCCTGGATTTCACGAGCAATGATAAAACAGCACTGTCTCAACTGATTGAAACGTTGAGAAAAGAAGCGCCTCGATTAAAATGGACTGCCATCTCCAATTTGCACATTACACTGAAATTTCTGGGGGAAACATCTGTTCAGCAGGTTGAATCTATTAAACAATATTTAACTGGACTTTCTGAATTTAAAAAGGTGTTTCCTGTGAAATTCAATGAAATTTTATTTTTCCCATCTGCTTCCAGACCCAGAGTGATTGCTCTGCAGGGAGTAAATCCTGACCTGTCCCCACTGGCGCTACAAATCGAAAATACATTATGCGGAATGGGATTTCAGCCCGAAAAGCATGTGTTCCAGCCGCATCTGACGATCGCCCGTCTTAAAGAACCTTCTGCTGTGACAATTCCTGCAAATCTTGAGATCCAGCTGACTTGCAGCGGCAGAATCGATTTTTTTGAAAGCATCCTGAGACTTCAGGGGCCTGAGTACAGAACATTAATGAAGTAGTTTCATAATAACTCTGTTCAAAACCATCCAGATGCAAGGCGCACGAAACCGAGGGAAGGAAACGTATCTAGCGCATCTAAACCATTGAAATGTATTGGTCAAGATGCACTTGAAACGTACGATGACTGACTAAGGTTGAGTGCAACGAAGCAGATGGGTGGTTTTTAACAGAGTATTGGTCGGAGTGATAGGATTTGAACCTACGACCTCTTGGTCCCGAACCAAGCGCTCCAAACCAGGCTGAGCTACACTCCGACGCTTTATTTTATAACTGAAAATTACTGTGCTGTCAAGTTTATTCCTTTTGCATCGGCTTCCGGATGTATGTTATAATTCCCAAAAACCATCAGATACCCAGGAGGAAACATGATATTCGGCAAAAGCACTAAGAGAAAATGGATCAGCGCTGTCATCTGGTCCATAGTAGCCTGTTTTGTGGCTTCGATCTTCGTGATGGGAGCGCAGTTCACTTATCAGCGCGCACAGAAGGCCAAGGAAAAGACTGATCAGAATTCAGGAGATAAAGAAGAACAGAAAAACAGCCAGTTCACCAGCGAGGAACTCAAGAAGCCGCTTGCCGAAGTCAACGGGGAATCGATAGTTCTACGGGAGTATTACGATGAACTGCAGAGTACTTCTCCTGAATACAAAAATTACTTCAAATTGAATACTCTTGACGGGAAACTGGATTATCTGAAGAACATGGCCAACATGCTGATCATCAAACAGAAAGGCAAAGAGCTCAAGATCAACATCAGCGACGAAGAAGCCGTCGACAGCATAGTATCCAATTACAAACGCATGGGGCAGGTAATTGACAAAGACAAACTGCTGGCCAAGATCAAGGAGGGCAGCCCGGATCTGGCAAGAGTGATCGACGGGCAGAAAGTGCCGATGATAATCGAAAAGATTCAGGCCAACATGATGACTGATCTGGCTGTCAGCCAGGATTCAGTGGAAGCCTTTTATTTACAGCACAAGAATGAGTTCAAGAAGGAAACCACAGTCAACGGAAAATCCAGTGAGATTCAGTTGGGGCTCAACGATGTAGCGAGTGACATCCGCACTATCCTGGAGAAAGAGAAAGTGGACAAGGTAGCATACTCTTTCTATGATTCACACCAGGAGATGTTCCGCTCCGAGGAAAAGACTTTAATCGCCCATATCTTCCTGGACAAGAATTCCAAGAAGCGCAAGGACCTTTTTATAACACAAACCGGAACCGAGGAGCTCCAGAGTTACTACAAGATGCGCGAGCGGGACTTTCTGACTCCAAAGAATATAAGAGCAAACCATATTTATCTGAAGTTTTCCGATGTGGACAAAACGAGGATTGTTTTTGGTACGAATGAAGTCAGGGAATATTATGAAAAGAATATTGCCGATTATCAGTATCCTGAAAAAATGAGGGCTCAGCATATCCTGCTGGCACCGGATTCTCAAGAGAACAGAAAAAAAGTCACTATCACTGATGAAGATGTTCAGAAATATTACAAGGACAATCTCGACAGGTATAAAGATCCCGAAAAGGTTCATGCCCAGCACATCCTGGTGAATCAGGAAGAAGAGGCTAAAGATCTTTACGGCCGTTTGAAAAACGGGGAAGATTTTACAACTCTGGCCAAGCAGTTTTCCAAGGACAGCGCCAGCGCTGAAAACGGCGGGGATCTCGGCCTGTTCGCCCGTGGAGAGATGACAAAAGCATTTGAAGATACTGCCTTTGCAGCTGAAATCGGGAAGATCTGTGAACCTGTGAAAACGAGCTTCGGATATCATATCATCAAGGTGCTTGAACACAAGGCAGAGAACACCAAGAAATTCGAGGAAGTAAAAAAGGAAATCGAGGATGAACTGGCAGGGATCAAAGTCCGGGATTACTTGAAAAAACAAGCCGAAGAGATTCGCCAGTCAGCGGTGAAAGGTGAAGATTTCGCCCAGCTGGCCATGAAATTTTCAAACGCCAAAACAGCCTCTAAGGGCGGAGATTTGGGATTTTTCTATCGCGGCAGGCAACCCGACGGATTCAATGACCAGATCATCAAAGATGAGATCATGGATGGAAAATCTTTGGACCAGGCGATCGAGGGGGTCGTCTTTAAACTTGGCACAGAGGAGATTTCCACGGTAATTGAAGGAGTGCATGGAATCCATGTGTTCAAGATCCTGGAACGGGAAGACAAGAAACCCATGCCGTTCGCGGCTGTGGATAAGAAAGTCCAGGAAAAACTCCTGGATGACAAGGCTAAGAAAACCGTCGAAAACCAGGCTGACGAACTGATCGATAAAATTGCCAAAGGGGCCGATTTTACCGTGCTGGCACGGGAAAATTCCAAAGCTGACAGTGCCAAGAACGGCGGCGACACAGGCTTCATTCCGCAGGGTAAATTTCAGGACGACTTCGATAAATCTCTGATCGATCCATACTGGATTGCCGGTAAAAGCCTGATTTCTCAGCTGGAAGACAAACTGTTTTCCATGAGGAAAGGAGAAGTCGGGAAAGTGGATCTGAATGATGGAGTGGAAGTTTTAAAAATTGCTGAAATCAAATCTCCGGTTGTACAGCCTTTTGAAAAAGTCGCAGATCAGGTACTGGAGAAGAAGGTTTCCGAAAAGGCAGATAAGGAAGCTAGAAGACTGGCCGAAGCAGCTCTTGCAGAGCTGAAGCAGGGAATCTCGTTTGAAGAGGTGGCCAAGAAATATTCAGATGGATCCACTTCCCAGAGCGGCGGTACACTTGGGTTAGTCAATGCCGACGGTTCTGTGGATCAGGAAGAAAGCATTCGTTTCAAGGATGAGGGCGGAACCTTCGGTTATAACTTTACCGGCGGCAGCTTTTCTTTTGGGCTGAATCTTGATCCGAATTTCAAGGTCTACTGCCAGCTGCTTGACACAGCCGAATATTCACCGGTAGTAGACACACAGCTTGGTTATCATGTAATCAGGGCTGTGAAAAAAGAACCGGGTAAGATCAAGCCCTACTCTGAAGTCCAGAAAGACATTGAGGAAATGTTGAATTCTTCAATAGCTGATTCCGAGATTACCAAATATTACGAGAATAATCTTGATCAGTATAAAGAACCCGAAAAGGTCAGGCTGCGGCATATCCTCCTCAAGGATGAAGAAACCGCTAAAAAAGTCAAGACTCAGCTGTCTCAGGGTGAAAACTTCATGGAGCTGGCACGCAAATTCTCACTTGACCAGAGCCGTGAGATGGGTGGGGATATTGGAGAAGTTCCACGCGGGAAACTTCCCAAGGAAATCGAAGATGTGGCATTCAGCCTAGAAGTCGGAAAGAACAGCGACATCATCAAATCGCCTTACGGATTTCATCTTTTGCAGGTGACCGACAAGAAGCCTGCCAGAACAATCCCGCTGGCCGAAAAAAAAGAGGAAATCAAAGCCCAGCTGTTGAAACCACGCAAGGATAAGGCTTTCCAATACTGGATGCAGGAAGCCCACAATCTGACCAGAGTCAAACTCGATCAAGAGAATATCATTAATTTCCTGAAACGGCTTTGAGAATTAGACTTGCGATAATAAAAGGGGCTGTCCAAAAAGTCGGACAGCTCCTTTTTTTTAGGATTCAAAGTTCCAGATAAAATGCCTTGTGCCTGACATCGAACCCGCCACTCTTGATCGTCTGCCCCGTAAGGTCAAAACCGAGATTGTTGAACATCACGGAAGGCAGGTAGTATTTTCCGCTCAAGCCGAGTTTTGTCAGATCCTGAAGTGTCATCAGTCCTGCCACACAGATATTACCTCCGAAAACTGTATTCGGACAGGAAATAATCAATTCCCTTTTTTCGGGGAAAATCGATTTCAGAAAAGATGCGGGTAAAGGGGCAGAGACAATCCTGAAATTGCTGGCAAGAATTCCTGAAACAGAATTCCAGTCATCAGGATGGATATCATGTTCAAAAACCAGTCCGCTTTTTTCTTTTCTTTCTTTCCTGATAGTCATCTCATAAAGCTGACCGTTTCTCTGGAATCTGATTGTCGGATCTTTTAGAGAAGTGAGAGTAAGAAAAGCTTCATACCTTGATTTCACCGGAATCCCTGATACTTCAAGAATTACATCTCCCGCTTTCAGCAATCCAGACTTAAAAACGCGGGTAAATCCAAGCACTCTGGCCTCAAGATCAGAGAGTTCGGGAGGTTCCAGCAGAATCAATCGGTCCTCTCTGAATGGGTCCAGTTTTTTATAAAATGATTTCTCAGGCCAGTCTGCATTGAAATCAGCGAGTTTAGACCGGCCAGGTTTTAGAATTCGCCATAATTGAGCGGGCAGTTTTTTCAGAGACTCGAGGTCTCTGAAAAGATCTGTTTCAAACTGGCGAAAATAAACCAGGCTGATGTTGAGCGGTACAGAATTACTGGACAGAAATTCTGTAATGAATGGGAGCGGAAGGAGCAGCTCGCACTTCATGAACTCATAGTGGCGTCCGATCGAATTGACTGAGACTGTGAGTTCGAAGGGCTTGATTTTAATGAAAAAATCAAGCCAGTCCCGGTCGAGAAGTACACCATTCGTTGTAAGTTTGATGGGTGTTTCAGGATAAAGTTCTCTCAAGCTTGAAAGAATTTTCTTCAGATCCGGATGCAGCAGAGGCTCTCCTTCGCAGATCCTCGTTGCGGATTCACCTATGATGATGGGCGAGTCAGAAGAGAGCAGCTGAAAATATTGCTTCAGGATCTCAACAGTGAAATCGAAGCTGTATACCGAAACACCCGGCGGATTAAATTTGTTGCTGCAGAAAAAACAATCAGCCTGGCATCTGGATGTGATTGGAACAGTATTCTGCCGCAGACTGTCAACTAATGCTGAAATGATCTGATCAGTTGGTAACATCGTTCATAAAAATCGGGTTCTCCGAAACCTCCGGGTTTCATGATGATCAACCGATTCCTGTCCGAACAGAGGGGAATTCCTCTGGCCGCGATTCCCGAAACTTCCAAAACTTCCGCCGAAGAGCACCTAAGGAAGGAATCTGCAGTTTCTCCACCGCAGATAATCAGATTCGGTTTGCTGAGCAGGGAACTTGACAGTGTTTGGAGGGATTGGTCAAAACTGACCTGACTGACAGCTTTAGAAAGATCCAGCAGGCAAAGATCTGACTGTGATAAATACTGATCAGTTTGATTGAGTCTGGACATCGGAATTTCCAGTGCAAAGTTCCTCAGCAGTTCCAATTGAGCGGAATTAAGAGTGTTGAGAGAGCCACTGATCACAAGGCACTTTCTGGTTTTGGTTCCTGGAGGGGGAAAATCAGCAGCAAGGGGTGGGAAAAAAGCTGCTGCTGCTGCTGAAGCCACGATAAAATTAAAATCAGATCGCTGAAAAAGAGTTGCCATAGCTGATTCAAGTTCGGCAGAGGAGAAAATCGGGGGAGCCCAGAATCTGCTCCCGAGCCGGCTCTGCAGTTTAAAAAAGACGGTTTTGGAGGAGGGGTTATTAGGATCAGCGGCATAAAATGTTTGCTCAATCGGGAAACCGTTCACCAGATACTCAGATCCGGTATAAACTCTTTTCTGTACAGGGTTTTCAGGGAGAAAAGGGATCAGACCTGGATTCAGAAGCTCTGAGAGGGAAAGCACTTCGTCCGGGATAGGGCCACGCAGGGTGGAGTCGATTTTTTTGTACACAAGATTAATCTCATTTTGACTGCAGAGACCCAGAAAATGTTTATGAATGGATTGTATGGTTGAGAAGTTTTTTCCGGAATTGAGATTTCTGGTTCTTGAATTGAAGAATAAAATCCGGCTTTCCGGAACAAACTCGTTTTTCAGGGAAAAAAGGCAGCGGTAATTCAAACCGAAAAAAACTGAAGCTGTATCTGTGATGCCTGTGAGATCATCGGCCAGCACTGCAATTCTGAGATCATTTTTCAGCATATTTCAGGCAGGCTTTGATGAACTGTAAAAACAGGGGATGTGGTGTAGTCGGTCTTGACCTGAATTCCGGGTGAAACTGAACGGAAATGAAGAAAGGATGTTCCTTCAGTTCCACAATTTCCACCAGTCGGCGGTCCGGAGAAAGTCCTGAAAACACAAGCCCCTTATCGGACAAGGTTTTTCGATAGGCATTATTGAATTCATAGCGGTGGCGGTGACGCTCAAAAATCAGTTTGCTGTCATAGATACGGTTTGCCAGTGATTTATCTTCGATGATGCAGGGGAAAAGACCAAGCCGCATGGTGCCGCCTAGTTTTTCGATGTCTTTCTGTTCAGGCAGAATGTCGATTACAGGATAAATCGTATTCTGATCAAATTCAGTGCTGTTGGCACCTGCAAGTCCGCAGACATTGCGGGCGAATTCAATTACTGTACACTGCATGCCGAGACAGAGTCCGAGGAAAGGAATTTTAAGTTCACGCGCCAGTCTGACTGCTTCAATCTTTCCTTCGATGCCTCTGCTCCCAAAACCTCCTGGGACGATCACACCCTGGACGGATTGAATACTTGTTTTAAGCTCTTCCGGAGTGAGCTGATCTGTGTCCAGCGGTACGATTGTAAGCTTGGTATCTTCCCAGGTCGAGGAATGGTAGCAGGATTCGATCACAGAAAGATAAGCGTCCTTCAGCTCTACATACTTGCCGGCGAGAGCGATGGTGAGTTCGTAGGTCTTGATCTTCTTAACCATTGTGACCATGCTTTCCCAGGAAGCAAGATCAGGCTCTGAGGCAGGAAGTTCCAGCCTCTTCAACACATGTGTGGCAAGGCCCTGTTTTTCCATGACCAATGGAATTTCATAGATGGAGGTGAGGTCTCTGGCTTCAATTACAGCTTCCGGATCTGTATCACAGAAAAGCGCAATCTTTTCCTTGATGCTCCTGCTGATGTGTTTTTCCGTGCGGCAGACTATGATATCGGGTTGAAGGCCAAGACTCCTCAATTCCTTGACACTGTGCTGAGTCGGTTTGGTTTTCAGCTCCCCGGTTGTTTTAAGGTGCGGCACCAGGGTGACGTGGATGTAACAGACATTTTTCTGGCCAACATCTTTTTTCAACTGGCGGATCGCTTCAAGGAACGGCAGGCTTTCAATGTCTCCTACTGTTCCACCGACTTCGCAGAGTATGACGTCGAAAACATCCCCGGCTGACAAGCGCAGAATCTTTTCCTTGATTGCCGTAGTGATATGAGGAATCACCTGGACTGTGCCGCCCAGATAATCGCCTTTCCGCTCCCGCATAATGACATGATTGTAAATCTGCCCGGTTGTCACATTATTGTTGCGGGAAAGGTCCGAATCCAGGAATCTTTCATAATGGCCGAGGTCGAGGTCGGTTTCAGCGCCATCGTTGGTGACAAACACTTCGCCGTGCTGGTAAGGATTCATTGTGCCTGGATCGACGTTGATGTAAGGGTCGAGCTTGATCACTGTGACATTCAGACCCCGGGCTTTGAGAAGCCTGCCCAGTGAAGCGGCGGTAATTCCTTTCCCGAGAGAGGAAACCACCCCTCCGGTCACGAAAACGAACTTTGTGGCCATGACCAGCTCCTGTTTTTTGAGAGTATACTTTTCCTCTCGACAATAGTCAAAAAGGAAATGATGATTTGCATTTAATTCCTGGTTTGAATATTATTCTGTTATGGCAGACATCAGAAAAGAAACAAGGGAAAGCATAGTTTCTTACACCTTCCTTTCTCCTTTCATAGTTATTTTCATGGTTTTTCTGGCTTTCCCGATTTTTTACTCTCTTTATCTGAGTCTCTGCCAGAAAACAGGTTATTCCATCACTGGTCTGCGTTTTGTGGGATTGAAGAATTACCAGGAGCTGTTCGCAGACGCAGAATTCTGGTGGTCGCTGCTGATGACATTTTATTACGCAGCGCTGACGATTCCTACCGGAATCGGATTCTCGCTGCTGCTCGCTCTGCTTCTCAACAACCGGCTTCCTGGAAAAATGATTTTCCGCAGTGTCTATTTCCTGCCGAATGTGCTGGATCTGCTGGTTGTCGGCATTATCTGGAAACTCCTTTACACCAGCGGAGGAATGGTGACGAACCTGCTGGAACATTTTGGGATCACACTGCAGGGAGGAATTCTCGGCAACCCCTGGACCGCACTCCCGGGGATAGCTGTAGCCATGGTGCTCAAAGGAGCCGGTTTCGGCATGATCCTGTTCCTGGCTGCCCTGCAGAATATTCCTGAAAGCATTTTTGAAGCAGCTGAAATCGACGGAGCATCCAACTGGCAGAAATTCACCAAAATTACCATTCCCCTTCTTTCTCCTGTGATTCTGTTCATGATCATTACGGGAACCATGGCCGCACTCAATGCATTTACTGAAATCTATGCCATGACCGACAGTGGTGGCCCAGTGGTGCTGCTCGGGAAAAACACTCTGGGAGCAACAAAACTGACCGGTTATTACCTGTTCCAGAAATGGGAGAATCATCAGTACGGTTATGCGGCGGCGATGTCATATGTACTCCTGGTCATCACTGTCACCATCTCACTTTTCAACAACTGGTTGTTCCGGAGGAAAGATTGAGCGTCATCAAAAAGGATAATTGGTTTTATCTGAAGAGAACGGTGCTCTACCTTGCTCTGACTGCCACCGGGATTTTAGTAACTTACCCCTTCATCTGGATGATCTGCACTGCCTTTAAAATTCCTGGAACAGCCCTGAAGTTCCAGCTTTTCCCCCACAATCTGAGTGACTTTTCCACAATGTACACCCGGGAGAATTTCATCAAGGTCTGGCAGGGCATGAATTTCAGCGTTTATTTCTTGAACAGCTTATTTGTCGCAGGGACTGCAGCCTTTTTTGCCACCTTTTTTGCCACCATGGCAGGTTATGTCTTTGCTAAAAAAGAATTCTGGGGCAGACAAAAAATTTACTATCTCCTGTTATCCACCATGATGATCCCTGGCATGATGTACATGATCCCCCAGTTTGTGATCATAGTGAAAATGGGCTGGTACAATACTTACAAAGCCATGATTATTCCTCATCTGGCTTCAGTGTTCGGCGTTCTGTTGCTGCGCCAGTTCATTGAGACAATTCCCACTTCACTGATCGAAGCAGCCAAAATCGATGGAGCCAGCGAATGGCAGATCTTCCGTCGCGTGATCATTCCGCTGGCTTTTCCAGTTGTAGCCACATTGTTTCTGATGACCTTCCTCTTTCACTGGTCAAATTTTCTCTGGCAGCTGGTAGTCAGCGACCCCGGTCTGACCCAGAATATCCGGACATTGCCGGTGGGTCTTGCATTGTTCAGAGGGCCGCATGCCAATGAGTGGGAATTGATGATGGCAGCTTCCTGTTTTTCGATTATCCCGATCGCCATAATGTTCTGGTTCGCCCAGAAGTTTTTCATCGAAGGCATGACTCAGGGTGCGGTCAAAGAATGAAATGGACAGTTTCTGAGGAACAAGGAGGGAAAATGAGAATTCTGGCATGTCTGCTAGCCGTTCTGTTCATCGCAGGATGCGGTGGCGAAAAAACAGTCAGCAATGGGAAGATTCTCTTGAATGTCTGGGAAAGCTATAACAATGAAGAACATGAGCTGTTCCAAAAATTGATCAAGGATTATCAGGACAGAAATCCCGGGATAGAAATCAAGGTTTCGCAGATCCCGTGGGTCGGGCATGAAGCTAAATACCGGACCTCGCTTACAGTGGAAGGAGCCCCTGATCTCGGCAGGATCGATACCGGTTTTCTGGCTGAGCTCGTTTCCAACGATGCTGTCCTGGCACTGGATGAATTTGGAGTACGCGAACTGGAAAGTGAATTCGTCAAGGCAGCCCTTTATTCGAATATCTATAAAGGCAAAATTTACGGGCTTCCCGATCAAATCACAGGAGTCTGTCTTTTCTACAACAAGGATCTTTTTCAGAAGTGCGGTCTTGATCCTGCTAAACCACCTCAGACCTGGGATCAATTTCTGACCGCGGCTAAAGCTCTTACCAGACCCGAAAACAATCAATACGGTTTTGGCATGGACAACAGCCTCTGGTGGTCTTTTCCGTTTTTTAACACATTTGGAGCTGAATTTATCAGCGAGGACGGCAAGACCTGTCTCCTGAACAAGGAGCAGGCGATCAAAGCCCTTCAGTTCAAGGTGGACCTGTATCTGAAGGAAAAGGTGGAAGGTGGTGCCTGGATTCCAGGGGCGATTAACCCGGAAGTGGGCTTTCTCAACGGACGGTATGCCATGATTTTCATGGGCCCCTGGAATGTCAAGAATTTTCAGAAGTCTGGAGTAAACTTCGGCGTTGCCATGATCCCGGCCGGATCCAAGGGGACTTCTACCAATGTCGGCGGTTCAGACATGGTTATTTTTAAATCCTGCAAGTACCCCAAAGAAGCATACAGTCTTCTGAGATATATCACAGGCAATGAGTTCCAGGGAAAATGGGCTTCACAGCTTTCTCAGGTTCCCACCAACCTTAAAGCTTTTGGCACGAGTGAAGTACAGAAGGATCCGATTCTGGGTACTTTTATGGAACAGATGAAGACTGCTGCTCCAAGGCCTCCTTTAAAAGGATATGGACGAATCGAAGAAATTATCAATCCTGAAATGGAAGCTGCTCTGAACGGAAAAAAGTCAGTGGAAGATGCACTGAATCAGGCTGTGGAAAAAATCAACAAAGAAGTAATGAGTGCTGAATGATCATACTTGCAGTTGATCCGGGTTCAGAAAAGTGCGGGCTGGCAGTGCTGTCCCGCACTTCTTGTTTTTTCAGGCAAATTGTCTCAAATGAGGACCTGTTCAAATCAGCAGAATCGCTGGTGACTGAGTTTGGAGTGAAAGTGATCGTAATGGGGGACGGAACTGCCATGAAAAGTGCCTGGGTGATCTTGGAAAAACTGGGTTTGGAGTTGATTAAAGTGAACGAAACAAATTCCACCCTGGAAGGCAGGAAAAAATATTTCGAAGAGCATCCTCCCAGAGGTTTGAAAAGGATGCTTCCAGAAGGCATGCGCGTGCCGGGTGAAGCATTTGATGATTATGTGGCTGAACTGATCGGGCGGAGATATTTTGAGATTTTCAAGTAGAGAGGTGACATGTATACCTTAAAGATCAAGGAAAAGTTTTCAGCTGCACATTTTTTGCCGGGATATCCTCATGAATGCCGGAGAATGCACGGGCACAATTTTTTTGTGGAGGCATTTGTACAGGGAAACACTCTGGATGAATTTGGAATCCTGATTGATTTCAAGGAACTGAAAAAAATTGTGATCTCTGCAATTTCTGATTACGATCATTTTCTTTTGAATGATCTCGCTGATTTCAAGGAATTATCCCCCTCTTCTGAAAACATCAGCCGGATCTGTTATTCCAAAATCAATCTTCTGATTCAACAGAAATATCCTGATTGCAAGCTGGTCTCAGTCCGCATCTGGGAAAGTGAAAATTGTTATGTCGAATATTGCGAATGAAAAGGTGCTGCACCTTTTCTCAGGTGGATTGGATTCCCTGGCTGCTTTTTATCTTTTAAAAGCGGAACATCCGATCGAACTGCTCTTTATTTCATATGGCCAGAAAGCCTTGCGCATGGAACGGAAACATGCAAACGCCGTGGCAGAAAAATATCTATGCAAGCTTCATCAGGTGACACTGCCATGGTACAGATCAATTTCAAATTTATCTCCGCTGACCGGAGCTCAAGCGGGAATTCCACAGGATCTGGATCTGGAGGACAAAACGGCCCTGAAAAAATCCGCTGCTGCAGTCTGGCTTCCCAACCGGAACGGTCTTTTCTTGAACATAGCGGCATCGATTGCGGAAGCAGCTGGAATTGAGCGTGTGGGAGCCGGATTTAACAGCGAAGAGGGAGAGACTTTTCCCGATAATACCATTGAATTTGTAGAAGCTGCGAATGCTTTTTTCAAAATCAGCACTTCCAGCTCGGTCCGGATGCTGACCCCTGTAATTAAGATGAAAAAAGACGAGATTGCTGGTATAATCCGCGATCATGACGGATACGACTTGTTTTATTCCTGCTATGCAGGAGGGAGTAAAATGTGCGGCAGATGCGAAAGCTGCCTGAGGGCGATCAGGGCATTCCGGAAAATCGGGAGGCAGAGTGAAGTTTCAGCTCGATTCGATGCAGATTTTATTGCATAAGAAACAGCTCAAATACACCGGAGCTGAACTTTCCCCGCATTTCATATACAGAAATTTCGGGCTGCTCGGTGACGCCCTGGTGGCATTTGCAGGAGAATGTGAAGTCCGTGAACAGCTTGTCGACCTTGAGGACAGCCTGAATCGGGATTTCATCTACAGCCCGAAAATGCTGCATTTTCTGCTGGAACATTTCGGGATGGGTTTAGCGGAAGCTGTCGCCAGGCAGAGGCTTTTTGCAGCAATCATCCGGGAGCTGCTTCCCGCTGGCGTCAGGCGGGAAGGAGACGATCTTTACTATCGCGGAGGTAAACTTTCCGTGTCGATCGCAACTGTTTCGCCGGTTTCGGCGCTGATCCATTTCGGCCTGAACATTGAAACTGCTGGATGTCCGGTGGCAGCGGCCGGGTTGTCGGATCTGAAGGTGAAGCCTTTCAAACTGGCGCAGGAAGCATGCAGGATCTATCGGGACGAGCATAATTCCATCAGGAAAGCCTGCTGCAAGGTTATTCCTAGATGAAAGCCCGCCTTTGCGAACTGTTTCAGTCGATTCAGGGCGAAGGTGTTTTTGCAGGGGAGCCTCATTTTTTTATCCGATTTTCCGGCTGTAATCTGGCCTGCAGTTACTGCGACACGGAGCATCGGGCCACCCTGCAGCTCGAGCCGGAAGAACTGCTGAGCGCATGTCCTTCCACAGGCTATTCGACCTGCTGTCTGACCGGAGGAGAACCTCTTCTGCAGGCTGAATTCATCGCTGAGTTCCTGCCTCTTTTTCTCAAGCTCAGAAAAAGGGTGCTGCTGGAAACGAACGGGACACTGCCGTTTGATCTGTCCGGCATCTTAAGATACCTCGACATTATCAGTATGGATCTCAAGCCTGAAGCCGGACTGCTCGAGCAGCAGATCGAATTTGCCGAGTTATCCAGCCGGAAGAGGCTTTATTTCAAGCTGGTCGTCGGATGCGGCGAATCCGGCAAAATATTGCACTATCTTGAGAATTTCACGGATTTCAACAGATGCGAATTTATCCTGCAGCCTGATTCGAACAATCTTCAAGCTGGTTTTACTAAATGCCTTGAATTAATGCCTGAGATTCTTTCCCTTTTCCCGCGGGTAAGAATCCTTCCTCAGATACACAAATGGCTGAAAATAAGATAGTCGGAATGACCACTATGATACCTGTGGAACCGATCCTGGCAGCAGGGCTGACTCCGCTTGACCTGAACAATGTATTCATAAATCGGCATGATCCGGCAGCTTTAATCGCCTCGGCAGAGTCCGAGGGGCTGCCCCGCAACATCTGCAGCTGGGTGAAGGGAGTATATGCGGTAACCAGGTTGATGGGACTGAAGAGGGTGGTGATACCGCTTCCTGGCGATTGTTCAAACTGCGTTTCATTGGGCGAGATTTTCGAATTTCTGGGAATTGACGTTTACTTTTTTTCTTATCCGAGATCAAAAAGCGCGGGAGAGCTGAGACAGGAAATCGACAGATTCTCGTCTTATCTGGGAGTTACTTACTCTCAGGCCGAAGCAGTCTTTTTCGACCTGCTGCCGTTGCGGCACCGCTTGCAGGAAATCGATGCCATGGTTTACACACTAAAGTCGATTCACTCGCGGCAGTATTTTGATCTGCTGGTTTCCTCTTCAGATTTCGGGGGTGATCCTGAAAGTTTCAGAAAAAAACTTGAGCTGGTCTATCAGCCGGAAAATGAGAGTGAAAAAAAAATTCCCATTGGTCTGACCGGGGTTCCACCGATCATGGATGATCTCCTGGAGGTGCTGGAAAATTTAGGTGCCAGGGTGGTTTTCTGCGAAATCCCAAGGCAGTTTTCACTTGGCTCAGATCTCACTGGATTTATCAATGCATATCTCCATTATACGTATCCCTATTCAGTAATGAATAGAATTGCCGATATAAAAAAGGAATCCAGGATCAGAAAACTCCGGGGGCTCGTACATTACCTTCAGAGTTTCTGCCACAGGCAGCTTGAACCTTTCATCATGCGCAGGGAACTGAAACTTCCAACTCTGTACCTGGAAGGAGAACAACCCGGAAAAGTATCGCCTCAGCAGTTAATGAGACTGGAAGCTTTTGTGGCGACCCTTTCCGAAAACTAGAGGTGAGTTTTGATCAGTTTGTTGAAAAAACCATTTCAAGAGCAGGCTGTTCAAAAATGGTCAGATGCAAGGTGCACGAAACCGCGGGAAGGAAACGTATCTAGTGCGTCTAAACCAATAAAGCAGTTATTGGTCAAGACGCACTTGAAACGTACGGTGACTGACCAAGGTTGAGTGCAACGAAGCAGATGGCCGTTTTTCAACAGCCTGTGATTTGCCTCTGAGTACATTACTCTGATAAAATAAGTCGAGGTTTTTTTAAAGATGGAATCCCTGCATGACTGAAAAAGCGATTAGAATCCCGTTACGCACCAAGCTCCTCATCACCTTCGTTGGAATTGCGGTTATTCCTTTGATTTTTCTAGGATACGGCGCAGTCATGGAAATCAAGAGCGCCATCACAGACAATGTTCTCGAGCAGAACCTTGAAATTGCCAATATCGTAGCCCAGGAACTCAACCAGATCGTCAAAAATGCGCAGAACATCATCGAAACCGCTATCAGAAATCCTTCAGTGAAAAAGATGGAATTTGAAACTGCCAAACATTCACTGAAATCCCTGGTGGAAAATTTCGAGATTTTTGATGAACTTTACCTTATTTCTACCGATTATGACGGCCTTTCCATCAAGAAAAAAGAAGGCTATGTCCTGACCACCGAAAAAAAAGAAGAAATGGAAGAAATTACGCAGATCTGGCAGATGATTTTTTATTTCGGTGAGAGTCATGGATACATTTCTCCGGTTTTTTTTACCCGCTGGGGTAAAACCTATCCGTATCTCTACATGGGATTTCAAATTCGGAATGAACTGTATCAACTTGTTGGTGTGATAATCGCCAAGCTCAATCTTACGGAGATCTGGCCGATCGTGAACCGCATCCAGATAGGACACACAGGCTTCGCTTTCGTGATCGACGACAATTTCAGGCTGATGGCACACTCCAACAGCCAGGAAGTCATCTGCAGGCCGATGCAGACCCATCCGGCTGCCCGCATGGTCTTCAACAGCCAGAGCGGCGGCGGCAGGAATGAATTCAAAGACAGCGAGCGGGCGAAGTATTTTCTCTCTGCCTATGCCAAGCTCAAAGACTATTACTCTTCGAAGGAACTCAAACAATATCTGAGGATCAACTGGGGAGTGATTGTTGAGCAGGAATCTGACGAAGCGTATCAGAAAGTTTATATAATGTTTCATCAGGCTGTCTATATGCTGCTGATCAGCTTTCTGATTGCTATTTTCATCAGCATGTATCTGGCGCACAACTTCACGGCTTCCCTGAAAAAACTGGTGATCGGAGCCCAGAACATCGCAAGAGGAGACCTGGCCACGTCGCTTACAGTCAGCAGCAATGACGAAATCGGCGAATTGACTGAACAGTTCGATAAAATGAGAATCGACCTGCGCAAGAAGATCGACGAAATGGAAATTCTGATCGAGGTCTCCAAAGACATTTCTTCTGTGCTTGATTACCGCCAGTTGCTGAAAAAAATTCTGGACAAGAATATCCAGGTTCTGGATGCCGACACAGGTTCCATCATGCTTTTCGACGATACAAGTTCCGAGCTGACGATCGAAGCTTCTTACGGATTGCCGCCGGATGTCGTGCGAAACACCAGGGTCTCACCGGGCGAAGGGATTGTCGGCTGGGTTTTCAGGATCAGGAAAGAACTGATTATCTTTGATACCAAGAAAGAGCCTGGATTCGCTGAACTCAAGGGCAGATCAGTGGAAGAAGGGTGTCTGATGTCTGCACCGCTGATCGCCAAGGATAAAATTCTTGGAGTAGTGAATGTCAGGAAGAAGGTAGCCTACTCCTTCGATAAAAAAGACCTGGATCTTTTCAGGGCTCTCAGCATACATGCAGCGATCGCCATCGACAATGCCAAACTTTACCGCCAGGCGGTCACAGATGGGCTGACCAAGCTTTACAACCATCAGTATTTCCAGCAGAAAATGGACTCCGAGATAGAGCGATCAAGGTATTCCAACAAGCCATTCTCGATGATGATTACAGACATCGACCATTTCAAGAGCTTCAACGACACTTACGGACATCAGGTTGGAGACAGGGTGCTGCGGACAGTATCCAGACTGCTGGAAAGCAGCGTCAGGGAATTCGACATGGTTGCCCGTTACGGAGGCGAGGAGTTTGCCGTGATCTGCCCTGGAATCGGTAAGGATGAGGCGATGATACCGGCCGAACGCATCCGGAAATCGGTTGAAGAATATGAATTCATGGTGGATGGGAAAAAGGTCCCCATTACGATTTCAATAGGCGTGTCGGAATACGGGAAAGACGCCACCGAAAAGAAGAACCTGATCGAATGTGCGGACAGGTCTCTTTATTATGCTAAAGAAAATGGGAGAAACCGGGTAATCAAGTTTTCCACTGAGATTATTAAAAATGAGTGAATTGGAGATGCCGTTTGGCTAAACTACATGCTACAATCATCTTCGTCTTCTCTCTGCTGACCGCGGAAAGCTGTCTGCTCCTTTATCGGTCAGGACAGGGGATTGCCGCTCTGCTGATTTCTCTGCTGCTTTTTTTCTACCTGGCCCTGCAGATCCTGAAGCGCAAAGAAGTCAGGATTTACAACCTGCTTTTCAACCCTCTGGCGCTGAACATTGACTGGTATCTGGTGGCACTGGGCTTTTTCCAGCTGCTCTCACTCATCTTTCTGACCACGGATTTCACTCCTGCGCTGCTTTCCGTCCAGAGAATCGTTGTGCTTTCAGTTCTTTTCATCATGATGATCGATATTTTCTATGATGTGAAACAGCTCAAATCCTTCCTGATCGACATCAACCAGAAACTCGAAGAAAAACTGATCGAAATCAACAATTTCCAGATCATCTCCAAAGCACTCAACTCAATTCTGGACCTTGAACGGCTGCTGAACATGATCCTTGATATTGCCACAAATCTCCTGAAAGTTGAAATAGTCACGCTGTTCCTGCTGGACAAGGAAAACCAGCTGCTGGTTCCCAAGATTTACCGTGGAATGACCGAAGAGGTGGCTCAACGCTCCAATATCAAGGTCGGAGACCGCATCGTTGGATATGTGGCTAAGACTGGTGAAAACCTGCTGATCAAGGATATCGATCTAGATCCGCGATTTGCGCATGTAAGGAGCCAGGAGAAAAAATACCGGACTAATTCGCTGGTCTGCGTGCCGCTGAAGATCAAGGACGAAGTGATCGGAGTACTCTCTGTCAACAATAAGATCAATGGACGGGAATTCAACGACTCAGACCTGGAAATGGCCATGACCATGGCTTCCCAGGCTGCCATCGCCATCGAGAACGCGAGTCTGTATGAAAACATGCATAAGAGCTATATTTCGACCGTCAGGGCTCTTTCCGCAGCCATTGACGCTAAAGACAAATATACGAGCGGGCATTCCACAGCTGTAACTGAATATACGATCCCGATCGCCCGGGAGATGAAATTATCACAGGCTGAAATCGAAAAACTTGAATATGCGGGTCTGCTGCATGACATCGGAAAAATCGGAGTCATGGAGCAGATCCTTAATAAACCCGGGCGGCTGACCAATGAAGAATTCGGCAGCATTAAAAAGCATCCTGTGATCGGCTTTGAGATACTCAAATCCATTGATTTTCTCAAGGATGTAACCCTGCTGGTCAGACATCATCACGAACGTTTCGACGGAAAAGGATATCCTGATGGCTTGGTGGGTGAAGCGATTCCACTCGGTGCGCGCATCATAGCGGTGGCGGACACTTTCGACGCCATGACTTCAGACAGACCTTACCGTAAGGGACTGCCGGTCGAGATAGCTTTGAAGGAGATCAGGAACTGCTCGGGCAGCCAGTTTGATCCGCGGGTGGTGGAGGCTTTTGTCAGCGCCTATGATCGCGGCAGCATCAAACTGCACGTTACCGGGGAAGAATTGACGAAGCTGGCAGATGCTGCTCATTGACACCCATGCGCATTTGAACATGTCCGAATTTGCCTCCGACCTGACGGATGTACTGAAAAGAGCCACTGAAGCGGGAGTGGAGACTGTGATCAATGTGGGATTTGACAGGAAATCCTCTCAGGAAACCATCGAACTTGCTGATAAAAATCCGAACATTTTTGCTGTGATCGGTTTTCATCCACACGAAGCCAAAGGGATAAGTGAAGATGATTACAGCTGGCTGAAATCAGCGCTTTCGCATCCCAAGGTTCTGGCATTAGGTGAAATCGGGCTCGACTATCATTATGATAATTCACCAAGAGATCTGCAGCGCTCGGTTTTTGTCCGCCAGCTTGAAATGGCGCGGGAACTCGGGAAGAAAATAGTTGTGCATTCCAGGGAAGCTGCTTTGGAAACCCGTGAGATTCTTTTTGAGCACGATGGACCTACGCTGCTGCACTGCTTTTCCGGTTCTGCCGAAATGGCCGAAGAATATCTGAAAAAGGGGTACTACCTTGCCCTGGGAGGAGCAGTCACTTTCAAGAATGCCAGAAAACCGCTCGAGGTACTCCAAAGAATCGGTGCAGAGCACTTGCTGCTGGAAACCGATTCTCCCTATATGACTCCTGTACCTTTCCGCGGAAAGCGGAACGAACCCGCACTGCTTACACTGATCCTGAAGCGGGTCGCCGAAATACTTTCGATGCCTGCTGATCAGCTTGCAGATAAGACTACCGGCAATGCCCGGCATTTTTTCGAGATGGATTGAAGATGGCACTGGAAGACAAAGGACCTCCGGTACGGGCAACTGAAAGTAAACCGGAGTACCTGAAAAAGATTATCTCGAACCTGCCAGTGGAAATATCGGTAATGGCCGGGCTTTTCAAGGGAAATTACCTTTCCAGAGTGGTCCAAGTCCATCGCGAAAAGGAAATATTCTTTGAAATGCCGTACCAGTCTGGGAAGAGCATGAAGCTCTGGCCTCAGACGCTTGTGTATATCAACTTCATACTTGAGAACGAGCCTGGAGCTGTCTATACGTTCAACGGCAGAATCCAGCGCACCGGTCTTGATAAAAACCGTGAGGTCTTTGCTCTTTTAATGCCTGAAAAGATCTTGCGGGTGCAGCGGCGGAATTATGTCCGGATCAGTACATCCTTTCCCGTCAACTACCTCTCTTACATGCAGAAGACTGATCTTGAAGACAAGGAGATCCTCGTCCCTGTTTTGAAACGTGGTTTTTCGGTCGATTTGAGCGGAGGCGGGATTTTGATGCGCACTCCCGCCATCCTGCAGAAAGATCAGGTAATTCTGTCCAGTTTCAAACTCGGCGATACTGATTACAGGATCAAAAGCAAGATCATGCATGTGATTCAGGTATCAAGAGGCAGAAAATGTTATTACAAATACGGGTTGTTATTCATTGATATCAACGAAACAATCCGCCGCAGCGTGATTGGATATGTGTTCGAGGTCGAGCGGCGCAACATTCGAAAGTTCAAGGCTAAACTGTATTGAAGCTGGAGAATGAATTCCTTGATTTCCCGTTTGACAGGAGAGGCAATTTTAGTTATAATCCACTTGAGGCAGAGAGCTTTTTTGGAGGAAGTAGTGCCGAAAGAAGTGATTAATCTTAGCGACCTGAACCGGAAAGCAGTTGAGGAAATCAACCGTTACAAGTGGATTGAGAGTGAGAAATGCGGTCATGATATCGGAGAGTATCAGGCTGCCAAGGAATGGATTCTTAAGTATTATTCAGAATGGCTTGTATCTCAAAAGATCAACTGATTTTTCAGATCATCAGCAGAAGATCTTCGTAAAAAGGCAGAAATTTCAGATTCTTATTCACAAACCACTGTTCGATTTTGGATAACGCACAGACCGGATTGGCGGACTTGTCCTTTTTCTTGATAAATTCCGAAAGTTGCAGCAAAAACAGCGGATAAACGAAATCCTTCATCACTGCTTCCAACTCCTCTTTTCCGGACTCCTTCTGCTTGAGATATGACGCATTCGCTTCCTCAATCTGATCGATGCTTCTGGAGATAAGCTGAAAACCATGCAGCCGATCCGGAATGGCTTGCAGCATGTAAATGCTTAGAAAGAAAACTGCGCTGTAGAATGAAAGGTGAAACATGCCGACCCTTGCCTCCAGGTGATCTGAAAGCCATCCTGAATATTCTTCTTTGGTCAGGAGATCGTAAAGGCCATGGATTTTTCCGCTCCGGATGAGTTCGGCTCCTCTTTCGGATAATGATGAGGCCTGAGTCCCCGGGTCCAGTGCAAACAATTCGACCGGATCAACCAGAAACCACTCTTGCAGCAGCGCCACTTCCTTAGAATCCAGAAAATCAGAAAGGAATTCCGCCGCTTTATTCTTTTGTGGCAGCACAGGCCTGATTAGGGAGACGCGGGAATTGATCGTGGGAAGCAGGTTGTCTCTGTTCCTTGCGCAGAGCAGGAAGTTCACACCGGGCGGAGGCTCCTCGATCGGCTTGAGCAGAGCATTCTGTGCTTCGATCGAAAGCGTATCGGCATCTTCGATAATCACTATCTTTCCTTTTCCTGTGAGGGGTTTGAACTGGATGAATTCGCGGATTTTTCTCGCGTCCTCGACGGAAATGTTATTAGCTCGTTCTTTTCTGACGATCAGCCAGTCTGCCGGAATGGAGTGAGATTCCAATCCCCACAGCGATTCTGCCAGATGAGACGCAAAACGGCTGTTTAAATATCGGGAAGGACTCATGATCAGAAAACTTCTGTGTTTTTTCTGCAGGTTGAGAAACGATTCTATGACCTGAGCCTGAAATTTTCTGAGGAAAGACTGAAAAATGTCCATTGTTACTGAACACCTTTTTCCAGAGTGTCGACCTCTGCTGTGTTACCGGAATTGCTGCGTTCCCGGTTTACCTTTTCCGGTTTGTTGTCGCTGAGTTTTTCGATCACCAGTTTGTACTTTGTGGCGAGATCCTGTTCGTAGAGATAGAGGTCATCCTTGAAATAGATGTAAAGCTGGACCTTCTCTCCCAGCCGTTTGATATAATTGACTGTATCGTAAAAATCCAGTTCATTGATCATTGTCCGTTCCACCATGCCCTTGTCTTTCAAAAATCCGTCCAGCTGGTTGAAAAAATAGCGCAGAAAGAGAGAAATCTCTTCCCTGGTGTTGCAGCCGTCGATTACGAAATTTTTGATGGAATAGAGGTAATCTCCTGCCAGAACCACCTGATTTTTTTCGACAGTGAAAGAAATTTTGCCCATTTCCTCGCCTTTGAAAACATTCTGCTGGCAGTGCACAATCACAACCAGCTGGGAACGGTCCTGGGCGACTTTTTTACAGAATTCCAGAAGTTTGTCGCGCTGATCCTGAGATTCATTCCAGATCACCTGGAACTCCCTGGGGATGGCTCCCCGGGCTTTGGACATGGAAACTATCTGTGTGACAAGCTTTTTGAATTCCTCAAGCAGCACCTGATCGGGCTGTGCCGGGTTCAGAGCTCTGTAACCGATGACTTCTCCAGCCGAAAATGCCAGTTCGCCTTCCTTTTTTTGGGCTACGCTCTCTTCGAGTTCCTGAATTTTTTTTATTTTGTCGTTAATACTGTCCTGGAGCAGCTTGCTGCTTTCCCGCAGATCCAGATTCTGCTTGTTAAGCTCTTCGTTTCTGCCGATCAGTTCCTTCTGCTGGTCGATCAATTTATCGATGTTGAAAAGCGCTACCCTGACATCTTCGGAAATGAAAGCTGCGAACATCAGTGTGAAAACCATGATCATGATTCCAGTGACAACTGCAATCAGCTGGGCTGTGATTTTGGGGCGCAATGAAAACAGGCTGAGTCTTTTCTTGCCCAGCCGGTATCCGAGAAGATCGCCCAGATAGGCCAGAAATCCGGAGAGCACTATCAGAAAGAACAAGCGCACAAAAGAGTTGAACGTCATAGCCTGAATTTCTCCCCCAGATAGATTTTGCGGGCCACTTCGCTGTCTGCGATTTCCTCGGCTGTTCCCGAAATCAGTATCTCCCCCTGGTTGATGATGTAGGAACGGTCGGTGATGGACAGTGTTTCGCGGACATTATGGTCAGTGATGATGACTCCCAGCCCGCGTTTTTTTAACTGCTTCACAATTTCCTGAATGTCGGCCACTGCGATCGGATCTACCCCGGCAAACGGTTCGTCCAGCAGCATGAAAGCCGGTTCAGTGGCAAGCGATCTGGCTATTTCTGCCCTGCGCCGTTCACCTCCAGAGAGAGTATAGGCAACGCTGTCTGCTAAATTTGTGATGCTCAGCTCTTCCAACAGAGCATCTGTCCTGATTCGGATTTCGTCGACAGGAAGGTTCATGAATTCCAGGATTGCGGAAATGTTCTCCCGCACAGTAAGCTTTCTGAAGATGGATGGTTCCTGGGCCAGGTAGCCGATGCATTGGCGGGCCCTTTTATACATGGGCCAGGAAGTGATTTCAGTGTTGTCGATCATCACTCTTCCTGAATCCGGGGTGATCAGTCCTACGATCATATAGAATGTCGTGGTTTTTCCGGCACCGTTTGGACCGAGAATGCCCACCACTTCTCCACGCCTGACTTCCATAGAAACTTCGTTCACTACTTTGCGGCGGGAAAAAATCTTAACGATTTTATTTGTCGAAAGGCTTTGCAATGCTTACCCCCGGACTCGAACTTGTACCCTGATTCTGGCTTGTACCCGGTCGTGGACTTGTGTCCGGACCTGGACTTATGCTCTGGCTCGGGCTCAGGCTCGGATTCGGGCTCAGGCTCGGGCTTGAACTCGGGCTAAGGCTTGGGTTCTGGCTCGGGTTTGTGCCCGGATTAGGATTGCTACCCGCATCATTCCCCGGATAAACGTCTGCGCGGCCTTTCAATACTACAGTGCGGCCATCTTTCATGAAATAGATGATCTTTTCGCCGCTCACCTGATTCTGCTTGCCTGATCCAGGGATCTGCTGAAGGGCTTTGGCGTTCCCAGTGAGTATCAGTTTATCTTCATCATTATAGTAAACAGCCTCATCTCCATAAGCAGTGATGTCTTCGGACTTCATCATTACATTGCCGCGGGCAATGCTTTTGTTTTCCTTCAGAAACATTTCCAGTGACTGGCAGTTCAGGGTGGAGGAGATTTCCGGTTTGCCGGGTTTTTGAAAGTTACTGAAAAAATGCTCTTCCACGATTACATTGTCGTTGGCCACCATCCTGTCTTCCTCATAATATGAAGTAATTTCCCTGGCTGTAAGCCGCATGTATTTTTCCCGGATCGGGACCATGGATATTTCCCCTGTTCCCTCTGCCAGCGGTACTTTTTCGATCACTACCGGATTCTGCTTGGCAACTCCCCGTTTCTCGCTGAAAAAAGACATGATCATGCCGCAGGTAAGCGTATAGCCGGGATCATCCAGTTTTACCTGTCCGTAAGCCTCGACGATCTGGGTCTGCTCATAATATTTACCCCAGTCTCCGGTGAGGATCTGTTTGCCTTGAACTGCCTTGAGATTTCCTTTTACCACCCTGACTCCGTCGGGGTAGCCTTCCATGATGTCTCCGTATACAGTTACTTCTCCGCTGTCCGGAACTTCCGCTAGAAGGAGAAAACTTGTGAGAATGCAGAGAAACATGAACGGAATTTTCACTTCATCCCCCGTTTGAGTACGATTTTTACATTGCCCTTGAGATACCATTTTTCTGTTTTCGGATAAACTTCCAGAAAATCTCCGGTGATCACCTCTCCGGTCTCTACAATTTTCACCGGACCCGGCGAAATCACCTGATCAAGATTCTGGCGGTAGATCATCATCTCGGAATTGATAGTTGAACCGCCCCTGCGGATCCTGACTTCGTCACTGAGGGTATAGGAAGCGGTCTTGTTGTCTTCCTGTCCGTTTTTCGAAGTCACACGCACTTCACCGCTCGGGCTGAGGATCAGGGCGTCCAGGTTTTTGAACCAGCCTTTTTCCTCGTCCATGTTTTTCTGATATTCGCTGCAGCGGGCGATTTTAGTCATTTTTCCCTCTACAAATTCCTTGGAAACGATGCCGGTCATGATCAGGATGTTCTTGGTTTTCAAAAGTCCTGACTGCTCCAGGTAATGCGGGATCAGGACAAAAAACAGCCAGAGCAGGAAGATCAGGGAACCGGCGGCCAGAAACAGACGGTTTTTCATAAGTCATATTTTATCACAGTTTTCATTTTCCAGACAGGAGGGGATATAATAGTGCCTGCACCCACAGTATGTATCGGTTTAAACACGCAAACCGTGAGCGGACAAAACTATAGGGGTGGGGCTTGCCCCGCCTATCCGAAGATTCCAGATAGACGTATTCAGAACGACGTGCCAGGGCACGTCTCTCCGGGAGGAAATATGCATAAATTAGCGATCATCGGCGCCGGACCTGGCGGATATGTGGCGGCACTGGCTGCGGCCAAGGCAGGAATTCCGACAGTATTAATAGAAAAAGAGCAGCTGGGCGGCACCTGCCTTAACTTCGGTTGTATTCCTACCAAAGCCCTGATCGCCGGAGCAAGGCTTTTACAGAAAATGAAAGATAGCACGCGATTCGGAATCAATGCGGGACAGGTATATCCGGATTTTGAAAAAATGCAGGAACGCAAGTCGCTGATCGTCAAAAACCTCAGAGTGGGGATCGAACAGCTGCTCAAATCGTATAAAGTGGAAGTGCTGAAAGGGGAAGCGAGGCTGCTGCAGAACCGGGAGATCATTGTCAGAACAGCAGAAGCCGAAACAGCGGTCCAGGCAGAAAACATGATTCTTTCCACAGGATCTGAACCGAGAAATCTGCCCAATCTGTCTGCAGACGGGATGCGAGTGCTTGATTCTTCGCAGGCTCTTTCGCTAGGTTCGATCCCTTCCAGTCTGATCGTGATCGGTGGAGGCGTGATCGGCCTTGAGTTCGCGCATCTTTTTGCCGCGCTCGGCTCCCAGGTGACAGTTGTGGAGATCTTTAAACAAGTGCTGCCTGGATTCGATTCCCAGGTTGTCAGAAGGCTGGCACTGGTCCTGAAAAAGCAGGGGATCCGTGTAATCACAGGCGCAGGCATTAAGGAAGTAAAAACTGAAAACGGATGTTCACTGTTGTTGGAGAATGGGGAACAGGTTACAGGCGAGAAAATTCTGCTTTCAGTCGGTCGTAAGGCAGCGGTTTCTTCGCTTGCAGATTCTGGGATTGAGCTTGCGAACGGCAGGGTGAAGACTGATGAGACGCTGAAAACGAACATCCCGGGGATATACGCTATTGGAGACATGACGTCTCCATTGATGCTGGCGCATGTGGCCTCAGCCCAGGCCGAAATCGCTGTAAGAAACATTTCCGGGCACTCTGAAAAATTCGATTACAGTGTCATCCCGTCCTGTGTTTTTACCAGTCTGGACCTGGCTGTTGTCGGTAAAACAGAGGATGAACTGAAAGAAAAGCAGATACCATATAAAGCCGGCAGCTTCAATTTTGCCGCATCTTCGATGGCTCAGGCTTTAGGTGAAACCGAAGGCCTGGTCAAGATCCTGGCTGACCCTGACGGGCAGATCCTGGGAGCCCAGGCCATGGGCGAAGGCAGCCCTGACCTGATTCACGAGATCAGCCTTGCCATGAAAAACAGGATCACAGTCCACAGCATAGCCGAGATGGTCCACGCGCATCCAACGCTCAGCGAGACCGTGAAGGAAGCTGCAGCCGACGTTTTCCAGGCTGCAATCCATAAGTTTTACAGATAAAATAAGTACCTAAGAAAATATGGATGACCTCCTATAAACCTGGGACTGGTTACCCTATAAGTGTAAAGTAATAAACACTTACAAACAGGAGGCCATCAATGAAAAGGATACTACATGTAGGACTGGATGTCGATGA
>JAQTZZ010000055.1 GCA_028687545.1 Candidatus Wallbacteria bacterium | reverse complement strand
AGATACTCCTTACCGGTAATCTCCTCTGGAATCATACCTTTCCCGTTGATTATCAGGTAGACAAACTCGCCTTTTTCAGTGGCGACTTCATAAATAAAGTTACCACCCTTCAATTTTTCATAGTCAGGCGCCTGGAGATACAGGATCTGATCTTTGGCATCCTCATTTTCATGGGTTTCCAGCCTGGCCAGAAGCTCATTATCTTCTTTCCCTGTTTCAGCAGTCGGTTCGTCGCAGATTTTTGGAACTATGGCCACCGGCTTTTCCTGCTGTGCAGCCTCCTGCTTCACAGTGGGCAGGGCGCTATGCAAATCCGCATTGTAAACAATGCGGATTTCCTGATTGGACTGATTCCTGAAGTACTTGATAAGCTTTCCCACCAGCACATTTCTGCTTTCGCTGTAGTCTGGGATCGGCTGCCCGTCATTGTGAATCAGCTGTCCAATCCGCTGATTCAGGCCGCATAGATCCTGGTAATTTTCTTCCAGTTCTTTGCCTTTCATCCAATAAAGAAGATTATATCCTTCCTTGCTTTTTTCCTCGATCCGCCTGGAAATTTTCTTATACAGCGTGTCCGCTTCCATCTTGATCATCCGCAAGTGATACTCGGCTTCGGTAATTTCCTGGGAATTTCCGCTAGAGGGCTTGTCTGACTGCTTCAAAGCGATCAGGCGTTCCTCAAGGCCGGAAAGATTGGCGTAACCTGCCAGAAAATTCTCGCAGGCCTGATCGACTTCAGTCACCAGACCGTTTCTCTGATAATATGTGAAGCCGCTGAGTATGGAAAAAATGAAAGCCAGAAAAAGCAAAGATTTTTTCATGCCACTCCCCTGAAAAATGTTGAAGCTTTAAGGGGCTAATGGCAGCCGCTGGTCAGGTCAGACCTCGTTGGTTACGATTCCGCCGGATATCACCAGTTTCATGGCAATATCCACGCCCATCTCAAGCTTCCTTACTTCTTTTTTCGGAAAAAAGACCAGAAGTCCTGAGGTGGGGTTGGGGGTTGTGGGAATAAAGACACTCACCAGATCCTGTCCAGTGCACTCGTTCAGCTCAAGCGGAGCATCGGCGACTTCAAATCCGATTGAAAAAACACCCTTTCTGGGATATTCGACCATTAAAACACAGCGAAAGAGCATCTGCCGCTTTGTCATCAGAAAATCGCTGAGTTCTTTGGTGATGGTGATCAGCCAGCGGGCCAGGGGTATCTTCATGAAAAAAGAGGCCAGGTAATTATAAAAACCTTCCCCGGCTTTCTTTGCTACCAGGCCGGTTAAAATGATGAAAGCCACAGTTGTAATAATGCCGAGTCCTGGAATCCTCCTGCCGATCAGGTGCTTGATGGCCGGTCCCATAATGTTGTCAGCCACCTGCAGAATCTGGAAAAGTACAAAAATCGTCACCACGAACGGCAGCAGAAAGACAAGTCCGGAAATGAAATAGCCCCGGAGCTTGAGAAGCAGTTTTTTTCCCGCGGCTTCTGACAGAGTTTCCCCTGCCAGAAAATAACTTTTCATCCTGCTGAAAGTTTTATTCTTTTTCCGATTCACTGTTGAAGATCCTTGAATTTCTCCAGGATCACCTTTCTGATGGAACTGGTGTTGGCATCAAAAATTTCGATCCTGCCCACTCCTCCGATCACGATCTGCTCACCCTTTTTCGGGACATAGCCGAATTTCATGAAAAGGTAGCCGGCCAGGGTTTCGTATTCGTCGCTGTCTGGAATCGCAAAGTCCAGATTGTTGTTGATCTCTTCTATCGAGACCCTGGCATTTACCAGGATCTTGTCGTGGTCCAGGGGCAGGAAATCCGGCTCTTCCCGGTCGAATTCATCCATCAGTTCCCCGAAAATCTCTTCCAGGATGTCGTCCATGGTGATGATGCCGGCCATGCCGCCGTATTCGTCGATCACGACCACCAGATGGAGCTTGCGTTTTTTCATTTCTGTCATGATCTCTGTGATTTTCTTGTTTTCAGGAACCAGCAGGGTCTCCCTCAGTATTTCACTCACCTTGAGTTCAGGGTTTTTCCCGGACTGGTGAATCAGGTCCATCACATAGACTATTCCCTTGATCTGATCCAGTTCCCCTTCATAAACCGGGAATCGCGAGAATCCGGTATCAAGCGAGGTCTTGGCGATGCGGGCCAGCGGGGAATTGATCTCTATGCCCTTGACGTCCACCCTCGGAGTCATGATCTCCCGGGCTTCCTTCTTGCTGAATCCCATGATCCCGAAAAGGATCCGGTGTTCCACCTTGTCCAGTGCTCCGTCTTTCACGCCCATCTTCAGGAGCATCTGCAGCTCTTCCTTTGTGACAACATGCCGCTGGGCGGAAAATTCAATTTCCTTGAGCGATTTGAAGAAAAGCGAGGAAAACCCTTCGATGAACACAGTAAGCGGGTAGAAGAAATTGTAGAAAAAATCGAGGTAGGCACTGAACTTAAGGCTCAACTTGTTAGCATTGATTCTGAATATAGTCTTGGGAATGACTTCCGAGAAGACCAGGATCACAGGTGTCAGAATCACAGTATTGTAAAATTCCAGTTCAGTACCTGAGAAGTTGAACACATGGTTCATCAGTGAAGTGGAAACAGCAGCAGCACCCAGCATGCAGAGATTTGTGCCCATCAGCATGGCATCGATCAGTTTGTGTGGATTGGAAAGCAGGGAATTCAGCACTTTGGCTTTGGACAGACCTGCTTCCTCCATGTTTTTCAGCCTGAGTCTGTTGACTGAAATCACCGCAGTCTCCAGCCCGGAGAACAGGCCGGTCAGCAGCATCAGCATAAAAAGAAGAATAATGTATAGTGTCAGGATAAACATACTTTTACCTTGGAAATCCGGTTGCCCGACATTTCCTCAATAATGAACTCGAGATTCTTGTAGCGGAGTTTGTCGCTCTTTTCAGGGATACGACCGAGCCGGCTGTAAATCAGACCTCCCACCGAAACTATTTCACCTTCATCGCTGAAATAGTCGTCCATTCCGATCACATCCTCCAGGTCTGAGAGATTCGTGCTGCCGCTCACATACCAGACCTTCTCGCCCTGGTTGACTATATCGATCTCTTCTGCTTCCACATCGTATTCGTCAAAAATATCGCCTACTACCTCTTCCAGAATGTTTTCCATTGTAACCAGGCCTTCAGTACCGCCATACTCATCTACGACAATCGCAAGGTGCAGCTTTTTCTGCTTGAGATCGCGGAACAGTTCGGAGACCTTCTTTGTTTCCGGAACGAAATATGCCTTGCGGATGTAATTTTCAAGGTTGAAATTCAGATTGGGATTGTTTTTGAGGATAAAACTAAGAAAGTCCTTGATGTAGAGGACGCCATGGATGTTGTCCACCTGGTCCTTGTAAACAGGAAGACGGGAATATCCGTGTTCGCGGAAAATCTTCATCACCTCGTCGAAGCTTCCGTCGCTCCTGATGCAGATCATTTCGTGGCGGGGAGTCATGATTTCTCTGACCGACCGCTCCTCGAATTCAAATACCTCTTCGATCATGTCCTGCTCATCCAGGTGCAGGGCGACTGTCTTGTCGTTACCTGTGACGATGCATTCGATTTCCTCGTGGGTGATGAATGGTTCGTCGAGCTTGTCGCTTTTAACACCGAAAACTTTCAGCACCAGGTTCACGAGAACGGTTATCAGAAAGCGGAGAGGTGCCAGAAAAATGTGCAGGGCATAGGTGGGAACCACCAGTATCTTTCCCATCCGCTCATTATAGGAATAGGCGAAATTTTTGGGTGTGACCTCTCCTATCAACACTACCACCAGGGTTAAGCAGATCGTGCCGATCGCGAGGATCAGTGATTCGGACAGCTTGTATTCGTGGCTCAGTCCGATGAAAAAATTTGAAGCCATGGTGGCCATTCCAATGTTGACAATCGTATTGGCCGTCAGAATCGTGATCAGCAGATGCTTGGGTCTGGAGAGCAACTTGAGTATCAGACGGCTGCCCAGGTTTTTCTGGTCTTCCAACAGTTTGAGCTTGAACTTGGACAGCGAAAAAAGAGCGGTTTCACTGGCTGAAAAACAGGCGGAAAGAAACAGCAGGATCAGGAAACAGGCTGAATATATAAAAACAGGATCGTTACTGTCCATAATGGGCAAAAAAATCTTCCAAAGCCCTGGTCCCTTCTGAGAGCATTTTTTCTCTGTCTTTCTTATTATAATCCTTCCAGCCTAAAAGATGCAAAAAACCGTGGGCCAGAAGGAATAGAATTTCAGCTTCCAGCCCGCCTGGTTCGGATTGCAGGCCGGCCTGTTCAACTGAAACCACAATGTCGCCAAGAATGCCGGATTTGCCCATGGGAAAAGCCATCACATCAGTCTGCCTGTCCCTGGAAAAATACTGCCGGTTCAATTCAGTAATCCGCAGGTTGTCTACAAAATACAGACTCACCAGCTCATCGGCCGGCCGATCAAAGCGCCTCCCTAGAAAATCACACAACCGCCAGATCTTTTTCCGGTCAAGCTTCAGTTTTTGTTCATTCCTGATTTCACACTTCACCGTTCTGCTCCATGATCTTCTTCACTTCCTTGTCCTGCTCAGGATACTTGATTCTGGAATGATGAAGCGAAATGATCATCTTGATGAAAATCTTGGCAATGGATTCTATGTCTTTGAGAGTCAGGTCGCATTCGTTGAACTGACCTTCCACAAATTTATCGTTGATGACTTTCTTCACCAGGGCTTCGATGTTGGAGGCATTGGGATTATCAAGCGAACGGGTGGCTGATTCCACAGAGTCAGACAGCATGACCAGCGCGGATTCCTTGGTCTGAGGCAGCGGTCCGGGATAGCGGAACTGCTCGATCGGAACTTCCTGGGTGCGGTCCTTATGTTCGATCTTAGCCACTTCATAAAAATACTGGAGCAGTGTCGTCCCGTGGTGCTGGGCGATGATGTCGATAATTTCATGGGGCAGGCGATGCGCCTTGCCGACTTCCACTCCGTCCTTGACATGAGCCGCTATGATCAGGGCTGAAAGGTTCGGAGAAAGCTCGTCATGTTGATTGTCGCTGCCGATCTGGTTTTCCATGAAAAGCTGGGGCCGCTTGAGCTTGCCGATGTCGTGATAGTATCCTCCAAGCTTTGAAAGCAGCGGGTCTGCGCCGACAACCTGGGCTGCAGCCTGGGCCAGATTCCCGACCAGCACGCTGTGCTGGTAAGTACCGGGAGCATCGAGCATCAGGGTTTTCAGAAGCGGCTGATTGAGGTCGGCGAATTCCAGCAGCCTGATCGCAGAAGACAGCTTGAACACTGACTCAAAATTAGGCAGGAAGCCGATGGCAAATGCCACGGAAAGAATCCCGTTCATGAATCCCCAGAAAACGTCTCGCCCCAAATAGATCCAGTACTTGTCCTCGAAATAGATCGGGTTTTCAAAGATCAGATAAAGAGTGATCACAAGGAGAACGTTGAAAAAACCGATAAAAAGGCCGTTCTTGCTCAACTCCGTAGTCTTGTTCACATTCATGCACATGAAGACTGAAAAGAACGAGCCGAGTAGAAAATAATAAACGTAGTAATAGCTGGCTCCAAGCTGGTAAATGGCTATTGTGGACAGCATCACGCTTACCAGGATCGCCAGTCTCCCATCAACCAGCACTGTCAGGATGATCGCGGAGATGGAAAGCGGGAAAGCAGCCGGGGACAAGATGTTGACGTCGCCCATCAGATTCTCCATGCTGATGTTGTAACCGAGCAGCAGTTTGAAAAGTTTCAGAAACAGCATATTGAGAATTATCAGGGTCACGATCATCCAGACCGTCTGTCCGCTATTAAGAATTCCATGTTCAAACTTGCTGAGATACAGGTAGCCGATAAAGGCGAGTATCATTACGAACAGCAGGGTTCCCACTTTCTGGTAAAAGGTTCCTTTCTCATTTTCATACAGTCCGATCGCCTTCATAATCTTGAAACTCTGGGGAGTAACCACTTCTCCCTTCCGGACAAGAGTTTCTCCCTTGCGGATCTGAATGAATACAGGCATCACCTTGGAAAGGGCATCATGCCTTAATTGTTCGGTTTTCTCCCGGTCATAAAGCAGGTTCGGTTCAAAAACACGTTCAGTGATCGAGCGCAGTTCCGGCAGAGCAGACACATCAGCGGGAAGTTCGGTTTCCCAGTCCGAGAACTTACCCCCTTCCTTGATGCCCTGATTCAGGCATTTCTGAAGAAATTCCCAGATCTCGTTCCTGAACAGAAGCAGTTCTTTGTGTCCCAGGGTCTGCAGAGATTTGAAACCGTCAAGTTTGAGCTGATATTCATTCCAGAGGACCTGCCCTTCCTTTTCGTAAATATATTTAAAAATCGTCGTAAGGTTATGCTCGACCTTCAGTTCCACAGTAGGATCCTTCTTGAACTGTGATTCGATCCTGGACTCTTCATCCTGGAGGAATCTTTCGGTTTCCTTTTTATCTTCAAAAGAAAAATCTGTTGGGGCTACAATATCAAAAGGAGAAGTTTCCCCTTTGGTGGGAGTGCGTTTGGTAGGTTTGAAGTCAATCAGCAGCAGAGAATAGACGATCATGAAGCAGAACAATCCGCTCATGAGTCTGACCGTCTTCAAAGCCCGCCAGTTGATCCTCAGTTTATTCAGCATCCAGCACCAATTTCCCGAACCTTCCCTGCTGGAAATCCCTGACCATTAACTTGAACATTTTCTCGTCTCCCGGTTTCAATCCCATCCTGTCGCAGATTCCAGGTATGTTTTCTTCGGCAGCGGTTCCAGGCTCAAACCCGTATCTCTGATGGAATCTTTCCGGATGCGAAGTAAGGAAAGACAGCAGCCAGCGGCCGGCTTTCTCATAGTCCATCATCCGCTCGCCCACCGCATTAATCAGACAGAGTCTGGCGTAAACTTCGTCGGATTCGATCCTGGGGAAGAGAACTCCAGGAGTGTCCGCAAGTCTCACGCCCTCTATGCATGAGAGCCAGGAGACCTGTGTCGTAACTCCTGCCTCAGCCCCGACTTTGACCTTCTTTCCGGACAGGTTGCGGATAAACATGGATTTTCCCACATTCGGAAGTCCCACTACCATAATATATAGGATTTTCTTCCTGAAATCGACCCTGACTCCTGAAATGAGCCTGCGGCATGAATCACGCCGCATGGAGTTAAGCGGAAAAATCCTGTATTCTCGCTTGTATCTTTTGATGATTTTATCGATCGCTTCCGGATCGACCAGGTCGGATTTGTTAAGGCCCAGCACTATCTTTTCCTTGTCAGGGATGAATTCAGGATAAAGAGACGTCTGTGGAGCCCTGGCATCCATCAGAAAAAGGAACACGTCTACAATCTGCGAGTATTTTTTGATCTCCTCACAGGTGCGTTTCATGTGATGCGGATACCAGCTTGTGGCCATTGCATTCTCTCCAGTCGAGGTATTCTACAGTATCCCCGCCTGAAAGTCACCCGGAGCTGCCGCCGCGGTCAGCATGGCCAGGCAAGAGCTTCAAGCCTGTGACTGTGCGGAAGATTTCGTAGCTGTGCATTTTTTCCACTTTTCTCACTTCAGCCGGCTTGTAGGGAAACAAAAAAACCACAAAGATCCTGAGCAGTGCGGAGAGGAAAATGACTGACAGGATCGGATTGCCGTCTATCGGCGGCAGATGATGGATGATGAATGTGCCGAACAGGGCTCCCAGGCAGGCGGAAGTCCCTGTAGCCGCGTTGTAGAATGCGATGTGCCCGGTTCTGCTGCCGGCAGGACTCGAATCGTAAACAAAATTTGAGACAGCCAGGTTGTAGCCTGCGTAAACAAAACCCCCGATCACCTGAAAAAAGAAGAGCAGCTGAGGCTTCTGGGTCAGCACCCAGAGCAGGGGCAGCAGGGAAACGTAGCGGGAAGTGAATTTTATCACCTTGATGTTTCCGATCCGGTCTGCAAGGGAGCCCCAGCTTTTCATCATCAGATAGGTAGTAAGTGTGGAGGTCAGGATTATACAAGTGTACAAAAGATAACTGAACTTCAAGTCCCTCAGCATCAGGACAGTATAAAACGGGCCGGCTACATTGAGCGAGAAATTCAGGGCTGAAATGAAAAAGACGAAGCGCAGAAAATTGCTTTCCCTCCAGTGTCGATTGAAAATTGCTCCTGCCTCTTTTTCCAAGCTGCCTGACCCTGGAGCAGGATCATGCATCCTGGTGAGAAAATACCAAGATCCCAGGCGGGCTGCGCAGGCCAGGGAAAAAATCAGGCAGAATCCGGTCATTGGATTCCGGTTTTTGAAAAAGTTCAGGATTGCTCCGGCTGCAAAGCTGCAGGCTACCAGGAAAAGTCCGAGAATGCTTCCCCGCCAGCCGAAGTACTGGCCTCTCTTATCTTCATCAAGCAGGTCGGCCATCAGGCTGCCCCAGGCTGGAAGCGAAAAGGCTCCGCTAGTGGAAAAGAGCACTGCCAGGATGATGAAAATCACAGGGCTCGGGTTTGGAAATCCTGTCAGAAGCACGATCGGGATCAGTGCCAGCGCCTGCAGGTAAACCAGGAACAGGATTACAGAACGCCTGGAAAACAGCCGGACAGCCAGGCTGCTCTTGAGCTGCGACAGGGAGGAAAAAAGGTTGGACAGGGCGCTCAGAACTCCGATCTGGGTGTTGCTGCCGCCGATGCTGATCAGGAATGGGGCGAAATAATCCTGGGTGAAGCCTGTCATCAGGCTGGCGAAAACGCCGTCCCAGAGGGAAAACCGCAGAGACCTGCTCTTCAATTCATCGTTGTTCATGCTGGAGCGTATTCTATCTCAACTGATGATATCCGGCAATTTCTTTCCACTCAATTTCAGGAAACTGCTCTTGAATTTCGACTGGAATTTTTTTGGCTGCTTCCCCAATGATTTCAAGGCTTCTGACAAATGCGCGCTTTACTCGCTCGTCAGCATTGAAAATCTCGTACGTTAAATCTTTAGAGTCGGCCGTTAAATACTCAATCTCAATGAGTCGAACAGTCATCATCAATACATTTCCATGTACCTATAAAATCATTACAACTCACGCCTTTTTTTATCATACCAACTTTCTTTTCATTAAATTAGAAGATACGGCCCACTTTACTCATCTGTCTCTCCCTTCTGAAGATCCGAGATATACTGTTTCATCACCATAAACGGTCGTTCTTCATACACACAGTCAGTCCCCGCCGCCGTTGCGGCATTTAGATATCGTAAGCCTTGTCTCGCTTAAGGATTGCATATACACAAATGAGTTTTTGTTTCCTGAGCATTGTGAACAAGACCCGCACATCGCCGACCCGCAGGCGGAAATCGCCCTTCAGCGGCCCTACCAGCGGCTTTACTTTCGGATGGGACAATGGATTTTCCAATTGCTCCAGTTTCAGAAGTTCAGTTTTGATTTTTGACCTGGTTTCTTTGGGGAATTTGGAATATTCCTTGAAAGCTGCAGGTTTGATTTCAATCCGGAAGTTCATCCAAGGATCGCCCTTTGACCTTTTTCAGGATTTCTTTTTTTCCTTTTCCTATCAGTTCCGCCCATTCCGGGTTCGACAGAATTTCCATGGTCTCCTGATGGCGCTGCATATATTCATCAACCATTTCTTCCAGCAGCACGCTGACGTCCTTTTTTTCAATGGCTGCGAACACTTCCAGCATGGCCTTTCTGCTGGCCGCGATCTTTACAGATGCAGTTTTCATATTTTCACCTCAGCTCGTCTTCTTAAATGATAGTTGCTGCAGGAAGAATGTCAAGAAATTCAAGCCAAGACACCATCGACGGCCTGCAAAGGTTTCCATCGAATCGTCTCTCTGCCAGTCACAAAGTCAGGCTTCGCCGCCGTATCATGCTGTGCAATGTGTAGGCCAACCCCAGATTTTTTTATTAAAACATAACAATTGAGTTTCAAACACCAATTAATAGTCTATCACATTTCCTCCATAACCTTTCTTAGCTGCTCCCGGAAATGGCGGGGTCGAGAGGGCCGCGCTAAACCGTGGGTAAAGACGCAGAAACTTTGTCAGTCTGCTGATCATTTTTATTATCAAACTTATGGCAATAGCATTTTGTGAGAGAAGTAGAATCCATTTACTCCCCGCCGGGGAGTTCAGAGGGGTGGAGTCCCTCTGATGGGTGGGATCTCAAAGGGAGGGGAGAAAGAAAAAAGCCCCGGCTTGGACCAGGGCTTTGGCTGTCAGATTCGCTGAAGGAATCAGTCCCTCTTCTCCTTGATCCTGGCTTTCTTGGCCGAGAGGCCGCGGAGGTAGTATAGCTTCGCTCTTCGGACAACACCGACTTTTTTCACCTCGATGCTCTCGATTTTCGGTGAATAGAGCGGAAAAGTCCTCTCAATACCGATGCCGAAGGAAACCTTGCGCACAGTAAAAGAGGAGCGGACTCCGCCGTTGTGCTTGGCGATAACATCTCCCTCAAAGGGCTGGATTCTTTCCTTGTCGCCTTCAACGACTTTCACGTTTACCTTGATCCTGTCTCCCGGCTTGAAGGCAGGCATCTCTTTTTTCATGTATTCTTTGTCCACCAGTTGCAGCTTCTCCAGCATGGTCTATCTCCTCCTTGTGATTATCTGCTTTTCAACGAGTTCTAAGATTGTAGCGCATTGGTTCTCTTCTATCAACTTAATTTACGACCGCAGACCTATAGGGTTTAGATATTTTTAATCTCTACAACTTCCCCGTCTGTCAAAACAATCTCCGCATGAGACAGCCGTTCAAAGAACGAATCTCCGATCTTGATGTCGCATGGGCTGTCGATCACTCCCTGAATGAACTCATTTCCGATCGAGAGCGCTGCATACTCGCGTGTTTTATTTTCAAGGTCGTCCAGGCAGCGTTTCTGTTTGCCGATTTCCTGCTCCAGATTGTATTGCGCAGGGTTGTTATGAGAATCCAAGCCCTTGGCCAGGGACTTTTTCTGTTCCTCAAGCTGCTTGAGAAGCTGCTTCACGTTTTTCTTGGCATTTTCCACCTGCAGCCCGAGCTGGCGCTTGAGTTCATCTGTTACGATGGACTTGATCAGGACCTTTCTGATGACTGTAATCGAATCCATTAATGCATCCCCGCTTACTGGAGTATCTCAACCATGACCTTCTTGCTTTCCTTGTTCATGGCTGATTTGATGATTGTCCTGATGGAATTGATGGTTTTCCCATGCTTGCCTATGACCTTGCCTACATCACTGTCTGCTACCTTCAATTCAAGGATGATGGTCTTCTCGCCTTCCACTTTTTTTATGTCCACCTGATCGGGATTGTCGACAAGAGCTTTCACCATGAAGCTTAAAAGGTCAATCATGCTGCCTCCTCCTGCTCAAAAAATCAGATTACTTCGCAGCTTTGAATTTGTTCCAGATTCCCTGTTTTCTTAATAGATTCCTCACCGTATCGGTTGGAACCGCTCCCTTTTTCAGATAGGACATGGTCAGTTCCTCATCAAAGGAAATCAGGGCTTCTTTCTTGGTGGGGTCATAAGCGCCGATCTTATCGATGTATTCACCATCGCGCTGTTTGGAATCCTCGATGGCCACGATTCTGTAATAAGGTTTCTTGGGCGCTCCCATCCTCTTCAGCTTGAGCTTCAACATTTGTGTACCTCCTCAGGTATTGTATCTAATCAAATTAATCCCAATAACTTCAAATTAAGGATACTATTTTATCAGGTTTTTCATAAAAGGCAAGTTTTTTCCCTTGAATTTCTTTTCCATCACGTTCATCTGCTTCATCATCTTGCGCATCTGGTCAAACTGCTTGAGCAGCTGGTTCACATCCTGCACGGTTGTTCCCGACCCGCTGGCAATCCTTTTCTTCCTGGATCCTTCGAGGATCTTCGGGTTATATCTCTCTTCTTTAGTCATGGACTGGATAATGGCTTCGATCTTTTTCATAGGTTTGTCGTCAAGCTTCACATCATCCATGCCCTTGAGCTTGTTGAATCCGGGTATCATCTCCATCAACTGGGAGAAAGGACCCATTTTTTTAATCTGGGCAAGCTGGGAAAGGAAATCCTCAAGATTGAATTCGAGTTTTCGGATCTTCTCTTCCATGGCCCTGGCTTCTTTCTCGTCAAAGGCCAGCTGTGCTTTTTCGATCAGGCTGAGAATATCACCCATCCCCATGATGCGTCCAGCCATACGGTCGGGGTAAAACAGGTCGAATTCCTCGATCTTTTCCCCGACGCCGACAAACACGACCGGTTTGCCTGTAACCTTGGCCACTGAAAGAGCAGCTCCGCCACGGGCATCACCGTCAAGTTTGGTGAGGACTATGCCTGAGACCTCGATCTGATCGTTGAAAATGGTGGCGGCGTTGACCGCGTCCTGCCCGGTCATGGCGTCCAGCACCAGGAGGATTTCATTGATTTCAACATTCCGCCTGATTTCCATCAGTTCGTGCATCAGTGGTTCATCGACATGCAGGCGACCCGCAGTGTCCATAATCAAAAGATTGCATGATTTATCCTGCGCATGTTTTACGGCTTTCACAGCGATTTCCGGAGGTTTTGCACCGGCTACGGTGAAAACTTCGATCCCAAGCTGCTTGCCCAGCAGTTCCAGCTGGGTGATGGCAGCCGGCCGGTAAATATCCATGGCGCAGAGCAGCGGCCGGAAACCCTTTTTCTGGTAGAAGCGGGCAATCTTGGCGCAGGTTGTAGTTTTTCCGGATCCCTGCAATCCTGCAACCATCACTGTATTGAATCTGTCCTTGAGCAAATTGATTTCCCGGGGAGCTCCGCCGAGCATGCCGACCAGTTCGTCATGCACAATCTTGATCACCTGCTGTGAGGGAGTCAGGCTTTCCAGCACATTGGCACCGATAGCCTTGGCTTTCACGTCCTTCGTGAAATCACGTACAACCTTGAAATTGACATCAGCTTCCAGGAGAGACAGCTTGACTTCCTTGAGCGCGAGCTCGATGTCCTGCTCAGTGAGCTTTCCCCTGGAACGAAGGGAACTGAATATATCCTGTAAGCGGCTGGACAGGGATTCGAACATGAATTGCACCTCAAATGGAATGATTAATTGTAGAAAATCCTCAGAAACTTGTCAATTGAAGCACTTGTCTTTAGATCAGTGCCTCATGAGCCTCTAGCAAAATTCCTACCCAAGATACAGGGCACTAAAGAATTTTGCAAGAGGCTCAATTGTCTGTTTCCAGAATATTTTGCTTGTGTTATATTATTCAGATAATGAAATCGAATCTGCATCCCTTCTGCGGGCTTGCGTTCTGGGATCTGGGCGAACCGAACCATTTCCATCACGACCATCTGGCTGGCCTCCTGCATGAATTCAGGCATTTCCAGTCAGCCTGCGAGCTGCAGCAGGAAGCCTCATACCTCCGGCCGGACAACAAGGCCTGGTCCCGCCTCAATCTTCAACTCATCAAGGGTTTCGACGATTTCATCCTGGAAAACGAATTTCTCAGCCTGCACCTCCCTTCCTCAGATGTAGACATCACAGATTGCGATCCGGAATCATCCGGACATTCGATCGAGGAAACCGGGGAAGCCATCCGCTTCGGATTCAGGCTTTCAGCCGACGCTCTGGTGCTGCATCCCGGCCGGAACAACCATCCCGGACCCTGGATGTCCCCGGATGAAGCTGTAAAAATCCAGACAGCCCGCAGCCGTGTGTTTGAACTTTCGCTGCAGCATCTCATGCGGGTCTACTGCAGGGAAATCCTGATCCGTGCCAGAGAGCTGGAATCCATTCAGAAAAAGGATAAAAGCCTGGCGTCTCTTATCAACTGCTTCCATCTGCTGGGCCAGGACATTCCGGCCTCAGATCAACACCGTTGTGCAGCGGAAATACTGGATCTGATCAAGAACCGGAAATTTCCCCTCTGGCTGGTGCGTCACGCCCGCAATCCCCAGCGAGGGTTGCATCTCTGCCTGGAAAACGTGGAACCTCCCAATTTCCTGATCAATACTCCAAAGCAGCATCAATCCTGGTTTGAGCGGCTCAGGGGAATCTATCAGGACGAGCTTTCCCGGCTGACCAGAGATCAGGAGCTTACAGCGCTCTATCGACCGCTGATGCTGCTTGATGTCAACCATCTGCTGCATTCCAAGAAGATCCTGACAGAAGAGCAGAATCGAAAATATGCCGGGCTTTTTCCGGACTATGACGATCTCTGGCTCCCTTTCGTGAAGCTTCCTCCGGACTATGGGACAGAACCGCTTCTAAACAGGACAGTCCGGAAATTCGAAGATATTTTCTTTTTCCATCTGGCAGGGTGCAATGTATACAGGGATGCGATGCTGACCCATGAACCTGTGAAAGCCTTGAGAAATGCGGCACAGACCTTGATCTCCAACGGTAAACCATCGCAACGGTATGTAACCTCCCAGTTCAATCCCCTGCTGGAACTTGATCTCGAGGAAACCCTGCAGGTGATTGATTCCGGGAAAAGTTTGATTCTGGAAGTTTTCCAGCGTTCCCCGGAACTGATGAAAAGTTCACTTATCAATACAGCCGGATACCTGGATTTTTTCCGGAAAGAGCAGGACAGGCTGCGACAGGCGGTCGTGCACGAAGCCAACAGTCTGATCCGCAAACTCCAGGCCGCCTATTCGGACAGTCCGGAAATCGATCTGATCAGGGATCTGAAGAGAAACATCCAGAAAGCGGATTTTTACATTTATCCACAACGCGGGCACAGCGAAACAGGAAAGACAGGCTACCGCAGTGCAGGTTTTTACCTGAAAGGTCCCAATCCCGTAATTCTTGCTACAGTCGATGGCAGCAGCGGAAGAATCGTTCTGAATTTTTAAAGCCGGTTCACGTACCAATTCAATATTTTCCGGTCTTTATCTATAATTCTGCAGTGAATTCCCGCAACAGTGCTGCACACAAAAATTCAGGTTTCCCCAGGAGATCCCTTTTTCCTGATGCGAGATGCAGTTGAAATCCACCAGTTCATCAGTGCCGTCCGCGAGCAGTCCCGCGTAAATCCTGGTCCAGACCAGGGACCAGGCGTTGGCGTCGTATTTATGAAAATCCACTTCCCAGCCGTAATTGCGCTCATATTTGGAGCGGATCAACCCTGCCACATGCTTGGGATGCCACCATTTTTTTCCGCACATGGTTCTCACCAGCGTCTGCAGTTGTGTCGGCTGCAGCAGCAGAGGATTGGGATGTGCCAGGGCATGAGCCACGCAGGGAGGCAGGCTGGTAAGCTCGAATCTGTCATATGTCTCAAACCATCTGTTCGGGGGGTCCTGCGCTGTGCGGTCAAAGTCCTGATGGAAATGATAAAGTTCAGATCTGTGGTATGCCTTGAGCAGGTTCTGCACTCCGAACCCTGCTTCCGGAATTACGCAGGAGAGGGAGCTTGCCAGCAGGGCTGCATTTTCATAATGCCTGCGGCAGCGGAACAGCTCTTCCAGCTCGAGCTCACGCTGGCCCGGGATATGCCTGGGAATGGAAATCTGTACCGGAACGGTTCTGGAAACCTCTTCGCCAAGCTTATGCGACTGAAGTTTATGCTTCTGATGAGTAGAGAACGCCAGTCTGATATCCCGCATGAAAATCGGATTCGCATATCCTGAAAGGTCAAAGGATACGGCCTCCAGATTGGGGTTTCCAACTGCGATATCTCCGACCATCAAAGGCAAGGCCGGTTTGGATTTCTTCATTTCGCGAATCAGGTGATGATAGAGAAATTCGAGCAGTTTCCCCACTCCGTCGTAAGCCCTGCCTTCTTCGTCGGATACGATGCGCTCCCGCTTGGTGTCAGAGCCAAGATAACGATACTTTCCGGCCAGAGTATCTTCCAGATGTCCGATTTTCATAAGCTCCTGGAAAGCCAGTGAACCGGATTCAATCCTGAAAACGTAATGATAACCTTGCCCTGTGGTAAGTATGAAGGGATTGATGCCGAATTCCTGCAGGGTTTCCTTGATCAGATGATAATAAAATTCCAGGTGATTGAAGGTATACTCCTGGTCTATATAGGGAAGCTGCGGATACTTCCGGCTGTAATATTCGATGTCAATCACAAAGAGCATGCTTTTCTTGTCCCAGACCGAGCGGAAAACATCAAATCCATTATCAAGAAGCCAGCCCAGGGAGGTATTACGCACTGCTTCATATTCCCGTCCGTGTTCTTCCCAGTTTCTCTTCCCCCATCCCACCAGATATTCGCAGGTCATGGTAGCAGCAGCATTTTTCAAGGAAGGGATTTCAGACAGATTCTGGAGACTCCGGTCCAGGTGGAAATCGTTGCTTCCGCCACAATACTGGAGCATTTTTTCCAGCACGCCCTGATTCCTGTAATATTCCCTTGGTGTGAGCATGGATATTCCTCATCTCGAAAGAATGGAAGACGTCCGTCTCTATAGACCACTTTCAGGATAACAGAATCAGCCATTTCCCTCAAATCAGTTGAAAAGGGTCTCCACTTCAGAATATAATGAACGAGCCATGGCAAAGACGCTTTCGCTTTTTGCTCTCATTCTTTTTTTTCTCTCAGGTTGCGGTCAGGTGGAGACACCAGAGAAGAAAAAAATCATAGTCTGGCTCGAACTCAGGGAACAGCAGCGTGAAATCATCAAGGAAGCCCAGAGCCTGTTCTCCAAGAAACACCCGGAAGCTGACATCTCTGTGGAAATTGTTCCTTTCCAGGCTGAAAAAGACCTGCTCCTGAAAGGTGAAGTCAGCAAACCCGACATTTTCATGGGAATCAACGACTGGCTTTCAGAACTGATTTCCAGGGAAATCATCGCCGATTTCCCGTCAGACTCCCGTAATCAGGATTTTTATCCCCAGACAGTTGACTCGCTTTATCAGGAGGGGAAACTCTGGGCCCTTCCCTATTCCTTCGAATATCTGGCCATGTTCTACTATAAAGACATCACGCCCCCGAAAAATCTGACAGATCTTGAAAAACTAAGGCAGACTCCCGAAAACCCGGTGGTCGCTTATGACATGTATAACTTTTACTATCATTTCCCTTTTCTGACGGATTTCTTCGACGGAAAATTCGGGCTCCCAATGCTGTTCTCACCCCAGATGGAACAATCGATCAGCTCCATCCGCAGGCTGGTGGAGACAGGCATCATGCCTCCAGACTGTTCTTACGACCAGGCCCGCAACCTGTTCTCCTCCAAAAAAGCCTCGATTTTCATCACTGGACCCTGGGACATCGAATCCTTCAAAGACCAGAACATCGGGATCGCCCCGATTTTTTCATTTACAGACAGGAAATCCAGGCCGTTTCTGGGAATAAAATGCTTCTACATTTCCAAAAATTCCCGGAATCAGGATCTGTCCCGTGAATTTCTCTACACAATGCTTTCGGAAAAATTCCAGCAGCGTCTTCTGAAGCTCCGTGTCCCGCCTGCCAATAAAAAAGTTGTAATCGGCGATGATCCATTCCTGAAGTTCTACTTCGAAAATCTGCCCTTTACCTATCCTCTGCCGGGAGGCCCGGAAATGGCTACAGTCTGGTCTGCAGGCAAAGCCCTGCTCTATCTCACTCTGCATGACAAACAGGAATTTGCCCAGGCAACGGAGAAGATCTCTCATGAAATTGATCAGAATTCGCCATAAACTGCTGGCACTGCTGCTCGGGATCAATATCACCCTGCTCGGCGTCTCCCTTTATTTTTCTCTCAACAATTCCGGCACGCAACTGCGCCATGTGATGCTGAAGGAACTGAGAAATTCAGCAGGCATCACCAGCGCCCTTTTAAAAAATTCCCTTAACGAAGCTTTTGCCACCGCCAAGATCATCGCCAAGTTTCCAGGGTTGATGGATGCTCTGCGCAAGAATGACCAGAAGCTGGCGATCGACCTGCTCGCCCAACTGGATAAAGAATTGAAGCAGGAATACAGCTCAGCCTGGGTGGGGATTTTCAGGAATGGCAGATGCTGGATTTCAGACCCAGCCAACCAGGAGGAAAAAATTTCAGCCGAGCCATCCAAATCATTTATCCAGCGGATCGACCTTCAGGACGACCAGCTCATGTTCCATATCCAGGCCCCGATTTATCTGGAAAGCGACCTTACTCCTGCCGCATTCCTGGTACTGCGGCAGCCGCTGAAAAACGACTTTCTGGATAATGTGAGCGAACTTACAGGGAACAATGTCACTATCGCCAACAGCCGGATGGAGTTCATCACCACCACGATCCGTGACCAGGAAGGCCTGCGCGTCAAGATGCGGATCGAGCAGAAATCCCTGGATACCATGTACGAACTGGAAACACCTGGGGAAGCCTATCCTCAGCTCGCCCTTACCCAGAAAATGCCGGAACGCGATGATTTTTTTCTGATCATCTCCAAAAGCGCATCCGCCCTCTATGAAAACCTGGCCGCTAACCAGCTTTTCTTCGGGCAGCTCTCTGTGATTATCATCATCCTGACCTTTCTGATAGCCACCCTGATCGCCAGGCAGTTTACCAGGCCCATCGACAGCCTGGTGCAGGGCGTGACTGCTGTGTCCAAAGGCGACCTGGACTACAGAGTCACAGCTGACACCCGCGACGAAATCGAATTTCTGGCCTCTGAATTCAACATCATGGCAGGGAAACTGAAGGAAAAGATCGGGGACCTGGTTTCAACAAACCTGAAACTGGATCAGAAGAACCGCGAACTTGCCTATATCAACCGCGCCAATCACGCCATCATCAATTACCCAGACGTTTCTCAGCTGTTATCTAAAATCCTGGAAATCGTGATCGAGGCTATCGGCTGCGAACATGGTTCGATCATGCTGCTGGAAGAGAATCTGCTCAGGACCAAAGTCGTGAAATGGACAGGCAGGGAAATCGGGCTTTCTGAAAACATTGTCCTGCAGAAAAATCAGGGAATCGCCGGCCGCGCTGTAGAAACCGGTGAAGCTGTGCTGGTGAACGATGTCTCTGAATGCGATTTTTTCAGGCCTTACGAGGATCAGGAGCTGAACAGTAACTGCCGCAATATGCTTTGCGTACCCCTGACAGTCGAAAACCTCACCATTGGAGTGATCAATCTGCTCAACAAGAAAGACAGGTTTTCAATTGAAGATCAGAAGCTGGGGCTCTCGCTGGCAGGCGAAGTGGCGATCGCGCTCAGGAACCGGCAGCTGTATGAACTCGCCATCACAGACGGCCTGACCGGGATTTACATCCACCGCTATTTCCAGGCGAGGCTGGACGAGGAAATGTTCCGCTCGCGCAGGTTCAATACACCCCTTTCCCTGATCATGTTCGACATCGACCATTTCAAGAATTTCAATGATAGATACGGCCATCAGATCGGGGACATAGTGCTCAGGCACGTAGCTCATACGGCCAAGGCAGCCATCAGGCAGGAGATCGACTTCATCAGCCGCTACGGCGGCGAGGAATTCGCAGTGGTCTGCCCCGGCACGCCTTACGACGGAGCAGTCAAGCTCGCCGAACGTATCCGCTTCTCCATTGAAACCTCAGCTGTCAGCAGCGCAGGATTGCAGCATTCCGAAACTCTGAAAGTCACCTGCAGCTTCGGTGTCTCCTCGTTCACAGAGAAACTCAGCAAAAAAGAGCTGATCGAGCTGGCTGATTCGGCGCTTTACAAAGCCAAGGAAGCAGGGAGAAACAGGGTGTGCTAGAAAAAAGATGGGGACATTCTGAACGCAGTGAAGGCAAACTAGGACGGTGCCTGACTTTGTGACTTATCTGTGATCAGTTTATGACAACGAATACTGTAGCATTCCCAGACAGGATAAATTCTCAGCCTTTGTTGACCGCCTCAAGCTGCAAACCCTCAATGTATTGGAAATCCTTCAGGTTGTAAGTAAGCAATTTGAAATTATTGGCGATTGCAGTAGCAGCTATCAAGGCATCAGGTATCTGCAGATTATGGCTTTTGGAATATTTTTCAATCAGTTGCAGCGCAGTTTCTGAAATCTCATTATCAATGTGGAGCAATGGCAATGGACGCAAAGATTTCTGGATTTTCCGAAGCTCATTTTTGTTCAATGCCCCTACAGACAATTCCATCATCGTGATCGAACTCAAAGCAATGTTCGGAAAACCTATTTTATTGACCCTGGCAACAGTTCTGGGATCGCTTTTCAAATACTCTATCATCACATTCGTATCGCACAGAATCATACCAGGTCTCTTTTCCAGGCTTTTTTCCTTAAATCATGAATATTGATGTCCCGATCTTTCCAGATGCCGCAGATTTCTTTAATCGAATCAAAGTCTGCAAATTCTCTGGCAGTTTTCTTATCTGATGTAATTTTTATGAAATCCAGGCTTTCCAGCATCTTAATAAGTATTTTGGCTTTTGAATCATCCAGAATATTCAAAACGACTTTCTGCATGATTTCTCCTTTTGAGTTGATCCGTTAATTTTATCATGGGATGGGTTCAATTCAAAATATTTATAGAAATCGGGTCAATAGAATTAACAGAAAGGATGGGGACATGCGCTCGGATCTTATTCAAATTGCCTGGATTCGGCAAACTGGAGTATCCTGCCTATGGTCTCATAAAGTCAAAATTCCGATTACGTCATAAAAAACTGCCTTTCAGTCAAAGCCCCTCTTAAAAAAATGTCGTACCTAGTTATTCTTTGTTTTCTCTGTCAGCTTGCGATTTTGTGCTTCTTCCTGTGGGCGGATGTATTTAATAGAGCCAGGTTTTCTTATTTCTTCTTTTCACTTTTACTTACCTGGACATTACAACACTGAAGTACCTCTTATCTCTGGGAGACGATAAAAATGAGAATAAATTGATGTCATATATGTTCCACAACGTTAGTGCTCTTTTTATATTTATCCTGATCATGTCAATTTGTAACAACTCAGGTGGAGGATCAGGGGAAAGCCATGCTCTCAGCATTTTTGCTTATTTTGAAGCTGCATATTATCTGCTTGCTACAGTAGTTATCAGTTTTGTCATAGGAATTTTTCTCAGTCTGATCAACTCTCTTGATCAGCCGAAGACAAAGGACACCAAGAGTAAAGATACCTCACCCAAAAAACAGCGTGCCAAGTCAGGACCAGCAAAAAAGCCAACCCGGCAAGAAATCGAGTTCAATAGAATCAAGAAAAAAGCCGAGCAAGGTGATTTAGAGGCAATGTTTAAACTTGGAAACATGCTGTATGCAGGTGATGGTGTAAATACTGATAAAGCTAAGGGATTTGAATGGTTGATAAAAGCTGCGGATTCAGGGCATAAAGGCGCGAGCGATATAATCAATGGAGAGAGGAGCGAAAACAGCGCTGAAATTGTCAGGAACAATCCGAAACGATCGAATCGTAAGAAAAAGGCCAAGGTATTAAGGAAGGCCTCTGAATAACCAAAGATTTAAAAGCGTTGGTGGAGTTGAGTGAGTGAAGATTCGGGGAAGTGGAGATCCGGGGACAGCTTACTGATCTGTCAAGGGGCGGCGGGGCCTGACTTTGTGACTGGGCTTAGAGCCACTTGTGTTTGCTGAAACCGATGCAGTCCCGGCTTGGCATGGTACTTTTGAACTGTCGCATATCGAACCGCAGCATTCGGATTTGCTTGATTTTACTGCTCTGTGGTAAAATTGCACTAATTTGCGGGAGGGAGAATGCTGCAGAAGATAAAACCCCAATATGTAGTCAATTCGGCCGGTAAGAAAGTGAAAGTCATCCTGGAATACAAAACTTATCTGGAAATGCTTGAACTGATCGAGGATCTGTCCGATGCCAGGCTGATCGATGAAACCCGGAATGAACCCGGTATTACCCTGGAAGAGTATAAAAGGAAACGCAAAATTGCTTGATGTCATAATCAAGAAAAAGGCAGAGAGGGATCTTGATTCCCTTGGTGAACCCTTCTGTTCAAAAATCATCAGTGAAATCGAAAAGCTCAGAGTCCGTCCATGGGCAGAGGACATTAAAAAGCTGAAAACCAGAGAAAATGTCAATCGCCGCCTTATACTGACTATTATACAGCCGGGTTGATGTGACCACCAAATCGCCGCCCGCATTTGACCACTTGATCGCCGCCCGGGTGTGACCACCCGTCGCCGGGTTGGATTGACCAGGGGGAATGCAGGTAAACTCCTCCCAAAAAACTGGGGGGATGATGAGGAGGATTCACTTGAACCAAGTGCGTGAAATATTGTACAGATTGAGGAAGAAAGTGGAGATTTCAAAGATAGCTGATGAGATGGGTTTCTCCCGCAATACAGAACCGTACAGGAACCGGGTCTATACATTTGACAAAAAAGATGGGGTGATGTCGTTCCCGAACTCCCTGCCCAAGCCACGACTTGTCCCATCAGCAGGGGATCAATTTCTGGACCACGCTATAAGGCTTATACGACAAGAAAGCCAGACAGTGGCCAATTTCGGGATGAAGCCTCTCAAGAAAAAGCCCCCAGTGTATAAAAAGCCGCAGTCCTAGACCTAGCTCAACCCAACAGTATCGGCAAGGTTTCAGGCCTTGCCGTTGCGATTTTATGTCAGTCATTTTCCAAGAAATGTGATAAACTATTTTTAAAGTCGCAAAGAAATGCCAGGAGCTTAAATGCTTTGGAAATGCCCTTGTGGCGAAATAAACATGGGTGTAGCTGAAAGATGCAGGATTTGTGATAAGCCATTTGCACCTGAACTTGTTATTAAACCAGATGACTTTGACATCAATCCAAAGAAAGGTGATAACGATAAATGTAATCAAAAGAATTACACAATTGTGATTTATACCATTGCAGCCTCCCTTTTCATATTGGTATGTGTAATTACTTCAGGTGGGGCTATCGGGATCCCATTTATATTACTTGCAGCATTATTTTGGTTTAGTGCTACTGGCAGTCCCGACGCAATTTATAAAATTTCCAGTCGATTTAAGGAATGCCATAATGAGGAGGATTGCAGACAGTTTTTTAAAAAAGTATCTTTTAAAAACCAAAGGCCGATTACTGTCCTAGGGGTTATAGCCAATGTGTCACTGGTTGTTCTTTTTTGTAACATTGGAGTCAAAAATCTAAACATAACTATATTGACTTTGTTTGTTTTGATTTTAAATCTTGTACTGATTGTCAGTGTATCGAATATTTTTAACCTTTTTGCTGAAGGTAGAGATTGGAAGAGGCAGCTGAAATACTTTTACACACTATTATTTTTTCTATCACTTTCTGGGACCTGTTTATGGAAAGGTGATTACTCATTCTTATGTTCGCTACAAAGATATATCCTTCATTTTAACCATTTGGATATACAAGATATCTTCACTGCAGCATTTTTTAATGCTTTTTATGCAAACGCAATGGTTTGGCCTTTTTCGTTCTATACGGTTATCTTGTGGAACCATAAAAAATTTTTAAAATCTAAAGATGCTCAAGCTTTGGATTGGTTCATAGGAATTCCTGCATTTTTATCGTCTTGGATAGGATTTATCTTTATTCTGGGCCTGGCTCTCGTATGGGTAATGTCTGGACAGATTTAAAATGTGATGTCGGAGACGGGGTCTGACTTTGTGGCTGGGCAGAGAGCCGCTTCTTTCGGTGGAACCGGGCAGCCCCGAACCGGCAGGTGTTGGAGCATACAGCTTATCAGGAGGGGCATGATTGACAAACCGCGGCCTCGGCTATATGATTTTATAAATTGATTTCAGGTGCATTATGAAAACAGCGAGCAATATCAGAAAAGAACTGATCAGGCAGATGGAAAGCCTGCCCAGCGAAAAAATCAGGGAAATACTGGATTTTGTGCTCTTCATCAAATCCAGGGATCTGATCGATACTGACCAGCTTTACTTCTGGTCTGAAAGATGGCAGAAAATGGAGCAGGCAGTGGAAAAGGAAAAAGATTCCGGAAGGATCATCGGTGATGGGTCTGCAGCCGGTCTGATCAGTCGACTGAAAAAATGAAGATTTTCGCATATCAGAAATTCAGAAAACTTTTCAGGAACTTGCCTGATAATATCCAGAAAAAAGCCGAAAAGCAGATCAAAGTTCTGTCGCAGAACATCAAGCATCCATCCCTCCAAACCAAGAAGATCAAGGGAACCGATGGAATCTGGGAAGCAAGAGTCGATGATTCTTATCGGATGACTTTTGAAATCATCGAGGACTCAATTTACCTGCGGGTAATCGGAAGTCACGACGAGTCCCTGAAAAACCCCTGATATTTAAGATGTACATCATAGACAGATTTGCGTGGATAAACACTCCGAGGGATGAAGCATGCTGATCACAATCGGTAAAATCGCCAGGCCGCACGGGATGAAAGGGGAACTGCTGGTGATTCCCGAGACCTTTGATCCGTCCAGATTCGAACGCCTGAAAAAAATTTATGTGGCCTTTCCGGGCGAGATTCTGGAACATCAGATCACCTCAGTTTCGATCCAGAATCAGGGCATTTTGATCAAATTCGCAGGCATTGAAAACATGACCCAGGCCGAACTCTTGAAAAACGGCCTTTTGCAGATCCAGGAGCAGGACATGATCCATCCTTCAGGCGATGAATACCTGATTTCAGACCTCCAGGATATGGAAGTGAAGCTTGGAAGCGAGACCATCGGCAGAATCACAGAAATCCAGGAAAACGCAGCCTATCCCTTATTGAGAGTCGGGGACGAACATGATTTCATCTTCATCCCATTCCTCAAATCCTTTATCGCGAAAGTTGACCTCACAGGCAGGGTGATTTATCTTGATACGAAAACCGAGGAACTGCTGAAACTGTTCGATGATCATTAACATCCTGACGATTTTTCCTGAGACAGTCCAGAGCGCAGTTGAATACAGCCTGCTCGGCAAAGCTTCCCAGAACGGGATCATCTGTTTCCGGATCGTCAATCCCAGGGATTTCACCAAAGACAGGCATCATCAGGTCGACGATTATCCATATGGAGGAGGGCCCGGCATGCTGATGATGGCACCACCGGTAGTGGAAGCTGTTGAGAGCATCGAGGGCTATGATACTGAAAACAGCGAACTGATCCTGCTCTCCCCCCAAGGAGAAGTCTTCACCCAGGCCTTGACACTGGAGCTTTCCAAAAAAAGCCAGCTCACTTTCATTTGCGGCCATTATGAAGGCATTGATGAGCGGATGGTGAAAATATTGAAACCCAGAGAGATCTCCATTGGAGATTATGTGACCATGGGCGGTGAATTTCCGGCCATCTGCATGATCGAAGCCATTGCCAGGCAGATTCCGGGTGTGATAGGCGACGAAGGCTCATTTCAGAATGATTCATTCTATCAGAAGAAACTGGACTGTCCGCATTATACCAGACCTCCAGAGTACAGGGGCGAATCAGTGCCTGAAGTGCTGCTCTCAGGCCATCACCTGAAGATCGAGCTCTGGAGAAGGAAACAGGCCCTGCTGCGGACCAGGCAGCGCAGACCGGATATATTCGGGAAACTGGAACTGACGCGCCAGGATCTGAAGCTGCTGGAAGAAGATGATGATGATTAATCTGGTGCTGGTCCATTATCCCTGCGTGGATAAAAACCATGACACAGTGGCAACTGCGGCCTTCCCGCTCGACGTGCAGGACATTGCCAGATCCTGCGCCACGTTTGGTGTTAAAAGATTCTTCGTTGTCCATCCGGAACCCAGGCAGCGGGAGTTCCTGCAATCTGTCGTGGATTTCTGGGCGAAAGAGGAAGCCAGGCAATGGAACGAAAGCCGCAGCGTCGCGCTGGAACTGGTGGAAATACTGCCTTCACTGGAAGCGCTGCTTGAAAAAATTTCAAATCCGCTGCTCGTCACAACTTCCGCTTCCCTGAATCCGGAAAAAAATATTATTTTTTCAGATCTTAAAAAAATCACTTCTGACCCTGACAGGGAAATTTTACTGATCCTGGGAACAGGTTACGGACTTCATAAAAGTGTTTTCGAACAGTCTGCCTTACAGCTCGAACCGATTTATGGAGCTTCAAACTATAATCATCTGTCAGTGCGCAGCGCAGCTGCCATTATTCTTTCCAGGTTGATTTAAATGAATTTGGTATCTGTACCACATACCCTTTCCAGATCTGGTACTCAGATTCAGATTTACAAAATTTGCATTTCTCAATTTCATGGGCTAAACTTATTCAGCATTTATTATAAAAATTATGTCTTAAAAGCAGAAGAAATCAAGGAGGACAGATGACGAAGCTTTTCACAGCACTCTTACTCGTGGCGTTCTGCGTCAGCGCCGCTACAGCAGCGAGTTCCCCGTTCAGCGATGTTCCCAGGGATCACTGGGCTTACAAAGCCGTGCAGCGGCTGGCGGACGACGGGATCTTAAAAGGCGACAAAACCGGCAAGCTCAACGGCAATCAGCAAATCACCCGCTATGAATTCGCGCTGATGCTGTCCAGAGCCCTCGGACAGCTCGAATCGGGCACCACTAACGTCCGTTCGCTGAAAATGAACACCATCGACGACCTCAACAAACTCTCACTCGAATTCAAGGATGAGATGGCACTGCTTGGCGAGCGGCATGATAAAATCAAGACCGAACTCGCTAAACTTCATGCATCTGTAGGATCATTGAAGCAGGAAGTCAACGGCATGAAAGCCACCAGAGTGGTCCCGAACGACAAAATCAACATTTCGGGCGACTCCACAATCAAATCCAACAGCATCAGATACTCCGACCGCGCGGCGCCGAGAAACTTTGCTGCCAGCTATGACAGCGAATATTATGAGCAGCGCCTGGCCCTGAACATAGCCTCCAACGTCAATGACGGCGTCAGAGGATTCGTCCGAATTGAAAAATTCGGCTACTGGAACGCTGCTGACGGGGACTGGAGCGTTTTAAATCCAGCCAAGGGCACCAAGGGATTCCTCGCAGACACATCATTCAGAACCCCCCTGGCTCTCGTCGATTTCAGCAACATCCCGAGAATCGACCTGCTGAGGTTTGGCCGCCAGCCGTTTAAAATCGGCAACCAGTTCAATCTGTCAGGAACCTTCGACGGCATAGTGCTCAACAAGACAGTCTTCGAAGATCCTTACTACCAGACCACTGTGGCTGCCTTCAAGTTCAACAATACTTCTGCTGCCGCTGGTTTTAACGACACCAACGACAATGACGGTCTCGACCTGCGTCTGGCCTCGCTGAAGGCCAACTACGGAGACCGGTTCCTGTACGAACTGTATCTGGCCAACCTGGAAAACGATACTGGAATCCTGATGCCTGATCAGACCGTAAAAATCGGTCTTGTCAATGAAGACACGCTCCAGAACATGAAATGGATCGGACTTTCATTGAACTACAATTTAGACGAAAGATGGCAGCTGCAGGGTGAAGTCTCCAGGAAATACTGGGAAGGGGACGTGGACTTCAACGGTGACGGCACCAATGACGGTAACAGCGACAGCGGCTTTCTGGCAGCTGTAGTCTTTCAGCCCGGATTCAAAAATAACGTCAAAGTCCAGACAGAGCATTACGGCAAATATTTCACTTCCATCGGAGTCACCGGCGGGTCGATCGTCCGCAGAGCCGAAGCCATGGGATACTGGAGGGATTTCGACAGTTTCCTCACTGATTT
>JAQTZZ010000054.1 GCA_028687545.1 Candidatus Wallbacteria bacterium | reverse complement strand
TCTGCGAAAGATTGAAAAAACAGCTCGAAGAAGGCGTGGATATCAGGAAAACAGAATTCACGGAGCAGGAACAGGGTTTTATTTATTATTACAACCTGATTTCATTGAAAAAACGCCTGCTGATTCTGAACAAGAATGACGCCACTCCGGCAGGACTCGAAAATCAGACGTTAGAGATGCTCAGGAAAGGCGAAACCAATATCCTGGTCTTTGACGGAAAACTGGAGCTGGAGATGTCCGAACTTCCCTCTGAAGACCGTGAATCGTTCAAGAAAGACATGGGGATTGAATATTTTTCCAGCGAACTGATTCAGAGAGAGTCGCTCAAACTGCTTGATTACATCACTTTTTTTACAGTCGGTGAGGATGAATGCCGTTCCTGGCCTGTTAAAATGGGCTCAAACGCCAGAACCTCTGCCGGAAAAATCCATTCTGATCTGGAAAAGGGATTTATCAGGGCCGAAGTTGTGCACTGTGACGATTTGATCCGTCTGGGCGCGATGGCTGAAGTGAAAAAACAGAACCTGCTGCGCCTGGAAGGCGGCGAATACATCGTCAAAGACGGCGACATCATGCATGTGAGATTTAATTTGTAACTCGACTTTGGCAAACATCTGGCTGCACACCATGAAAATTTGCCAAAAAGCAAATCTGTATAAGATAATTAATTCGGTTCAACCACCGCTCGGTGTCGATGGCTGCTGTGGAGGCGGATAGAATGCTCCTGGAGGAGGCGGATATGATCCCCCCTGCGGCGGTGGAGGCGGATATTCTGCTCCCTGCGGAGGAGTGCCCGGATTGGCAGCTGCCCCTGGCGGAGGCGGCGGGGGCAGATTTTCCTGTGATTCGGTTGGTTCAGGTTCCGGACTTTCTACGGGCTGGTAATTATGGGCTCGATTATATTCTTCCACTGACTGAGCCGTTTCCAGTTGTTCGATCTTGTCTTCTATGTCCTTGACCTGGCGGGCCAGTTCTTCGGACTTGGCTTTTTCCTTTTCATACTGGATTTTTGAGAATTCCTCCATGTTGAAATAATCTCCGTAACCACCATAATGCAGCCCAAACCATTTTTTATGCTCTTCTTCGGCTTTTTTTGTAGCTGTATCCTGCTGCTCTGAAAGCTGCCTGAGATCATCCAGGCTTTGCTTCAACTGGCTGATATATTTGCCGACGCTCGGTTGCTGCGGCTGCCTTGCCGGCTTTTCCTGTTCGTCTTCCGGGAGTTCCTCATCAGGCTGAGCCCCGATTCCGCCTGAATCGCTCTGGCCGGTGATTATTTCGCTGGTAGGCTTCAGTGGTTTTTTCTGGGCGTCTATTTCTGACAAGTAAAATTTCGCGTCCTGATACTCGCTCGATGCAGGAGGGAACTGAGCAAGAACCTTCTCGAAGTATTCCTGCGCCTTATCGGAATAGCCATACAGATAGAAAGTCTTCCCGGTAGTAAAAGGATTTGAGGATTTTTCCAGCCTGTCCAGCAGGAATTTGGCCAGGCCATTGTCCTTGAGCTGGAGGATGGAAATGTCCTCGTTGAGTGCCTGCTGATAGGTCGAGACAGCATTGTCAATCTCCCCTTTTTCCAGGAGCGACAAGGCGGAAACATACAGTATATGGGCTTTTGAAAAGTCAGCCCAGGCAGCACTCTGCAAAACGAGAAATATTAGAATGTATTTCATGTAAATGCCTCCACAGTTCCAATTTTATCACCGTCAGGGAGGCTAGGCAAGGGATATTTATGGACAGGTGCGATGTTTTGCAAAGCCGCGCTGATCAGATGTATGATGTTTTACATGTCTAAAATTGCACTGCTCAACCGCGTCCGTGGATGGCTGTCCATAGAATTCACTAATTTCTGCAATTATGCCTGCCTTTACTGCTACAGAGGCAGGGTAGACAGGATGCCGCTGTCATTCCTGAAACCTGAAACTCTGCTTCACGTGCTTGATGACATTGAAGCAAGTGGCCTGACTTTTGCAGGGATTAAGCTGAACTGGCTTGGAGAATCCACTCTGCATCCGGAGTTTTCTTCGATGCTGGAAGAGATTTACCGGAGAAAATTCTATCAATATCTGTCGCTGGAAACTAACTTGTCCAGTCTGCCTGAGGTACTGCTGGGGTCAGGTTCAGACAAACCCCTGTTTATCTTTGTTTCGCTCGATACCCTGGATCCATTGAAATTTAAAGCGCTGAGAGGGGCGGATCTGCTCCCGGCAGTGCTTGAAAACCTGGATAAAATTCTTGAGTTCCGCAGAATGCACAAGAGAAAATTTCCCGGAATCCGTCTGCAGGCTTTAGTGCTCCCTGAAAATATGGACGAGCTTGAACGATTCCGTTCCTTTGCAGTCGACAGACTTGGTTCAGGCGTGCCGATCCGGTTCCAGGAAGATATTACTGCGCCAGGGGATTATCTTCTTTTCCGCAGGCTGATCGACCCGCAGGATCAGCCTGCTGCCGACAGCCTGTATCTTGATGCTGGAAACCGATTCGGGATCAGCGGGAGGCTTCCATTCCAGCTTGAAAAAGGTGTGCGAAGGGCCTGCGAGAAACTCTGGGCCACTCCGTTCATCCGTGCGGACGGATCCCTGACTTTCTGCAGCGATGATCCGGAAATGAGCCTGAAGCTTGGAAATCTTGAAAGAACATCATTTTCAGAATTATGGCTTGGGGAGCGGATTGATTCCTTGCGAAGGATGCAGGTTTTGCAGAACTGGCAGCAGCTCCCTGATAAATGTCTGAACTGTAATAATTACTGGCCGACTCTCGCTGATGAATATTTCAGGGAATATTTTACCTTTTGACCTTTGAAGCATAAACGCTTATAATTTTTCCAGATACTTATGGAGGATTATTTTGAAGAGAATATTATTACTGTTTCTTCTTCTCTCTTTCGCAGGCTCCTGCTTCGCCTGGCCTTTCCGCCACAGGCATCACGGCACCCGTGAAATTGAAACCACCAAGGAAATCGAGACTGCTGCTCCGCCTGTTCAATCCAAGGTCGATTTTAAAAATGTACCATATTACAAATCACTGAGTCAGGATCTTTATTTCCGCGTTCTCAGCCTGCCTGTCGATCTGAAGAAGGGCGAGATCTTTCTAAAGGGCAAACTGGTGCTGGAAGTAACCGACACCCTCGGAAAAACCGATGCCGTGAAAACAACCTATTTTACAGCAGGCAAGATCCAGCTTCTGCTTGATAAAAAGATCACTCCGGACCAGATCAGCGTGGAAAAAATCCAGGATGGGGCTGAACTGAGAGCCAGCAATGAAGTGCTGATCACATACTCTGACAATGAAACCATGCTTCGCTATCAGATTCCCTCATTCAAGCTCGCTTTCCTGTTCGCCTGCAGAATCAAGAAGGCGCTTGGGGATGTAGCGGTTTTCCCTAAAGAAATACTTTCCAATGCCTATCTGGAACTGGACCGTGGAGATGAATATTTCGCCAATAATGATCTGGAACTGGCCTATGGAGCATACCGCAAGGCCTGGAAACTGGACCGTAAGTATGGGCTGGCCTATTTTTCCATGGGGGCGATCGCCTATTACAACCAGAACTACGACGAATCCCAGACTTTTCTCTCCAAAAGTACGGAATTCAACCCGGATTATCCACGGGCTTATTATCTGATCGGAAAGACCTCCTTTGCCCAGAATGATTTTCAGAAAGCCTACGTATCGATTAAAATGGCACTCAAGTTTGATCCGGAAAATCTCGATTACAAAGACCTCTATGTGGAAATCGAAAGAAAACTGGCTGAAAAAGGACAATTACCTACTGGGGAAGTCGGGATTCAGCTTGTTTCGAATTCCAGTCCGAGCGATCCGTCCCTGTCAGAACTTGAAAAACTGGACCGGGAAATGGCCGCCGGTCTGACAGCCGAGGCTTCCGCCAAGTCTCTGCAGACCTCTGAAGCATCTTCGGCTAATAACTTGTCTTCCTCTTCGGAAGTGCTGTTCCAGAAGGACTATCATGCACAGGCTCAGGAGGCAAAGATAGTTCCAGGGAAGAAACCTGTTAAACAGCCGGTGAAAAAGCCTGCAGTGAAGAAAGCTGTCAAGGTGAAGAAGACAGTCCAGAAAATTCAGCCTAAAAATACGACTGAAGTTTCAGTACCAGTTAATAAAATAGAAATTCACACACCTTGATCAAGCCACGCCGCATCCGGATCGAACTCTCCACCTGCTGCAACCTGCGTTGTTCATTCTGTTCATACAGAAAAGAAGCTCTGCTGGGCTTAATGAATACTGCACTTTTCCAGAGAATCCTGGAACAGCTGACTGAATTTCCGGATCTGGAAGAAATTGGCCTTTTCAACATCGGAGAGCCGCTGCTGCACCCGGAATTCGATTCCATGATTGTGACAGCGGCCGCAAAAAATCTGCCTGCTCTTTTTACTCTTTCCACCAACGCAATGCTGCTCGATGAACGGAAATCCCTCACCATCATCGAATCCGGCATCTTCAAGCGTGTTTTCATCTCGCTGGATGCTGCCACAAAAGCAACTTATCAAAAGCTGAGAATCGGCGGAGATTTTGAACTCGTGCTTTCAAATGTGAGAAAATTTCTGGAATTGAGGAAGGGCAGGAAGCCTTTCGTTGATCTTCAGTTCATACTGATGCCTGAAAACCTGACTGAAATGGAGCAATTCATCGCCTGCTGGAAAGATTATTTTGCTGCAGCAGGCGAAAAAATCAGCCTGACGCGAAAAGAAAAGTGCGACAGGATCATCGTTTTTCCCTTCGTGGCTGAAACCAGAGCCGAACAGGAGAAGACAGACCGGTTTTATCATGAGATGGTCAGGCAGGGAAAGCTGCCTCTGGAACTGACCTGCATTCCGAATGAAGAAGGGTGCCGCAAGCCCTGTGCTTTTCTCTACGATCTGCTGGCTGTCAATTTCAACGGAAACGTCACGCCCTGCTGTACCGGCGAGAAAATGGGCAGATTTGTAATCGGTAACGCGCTGGACCAGTCACTCCTTGAAATCTGGAACGGACCTGTGATCAATTCCTACCGGACCTTTGACCTGGCAGGAGATTACAGGGAAATGGAAATCTGCAGACATTGTTTTCAGACCAGCCGCACTATTCCTCAAGGAAACTGGCTTTCCCCGGACAGAGTGGAAAAATATCGGATAGAGTTTCCCGGTTTATTCACAGCTCCTTTTTCCGAAGGACTGAACCGGTTCCGGCAGAACGATTTTGCCGGGGCGATCACAGGATTCAGGGAAGCCTATAACTTTAATCCATACCTGATCGAGGCCGCCAAACATCTGGCCATCTGCCTGCAGAACACCGGTGAATTCAGGGAAGCCCTGACTCTGTTTGAACAGGTGCTCAAAGGATACCCTCAAGACGCAGTGGCTCTAAAAGGTTTAGCCTGCTGCCTGGATAACCTGGGGGAAAAACAGCGTTCACGAGAGATTTTTCACAAACTTGCAACAGGTGATTTTCCAGCTGAGATCAAGGTGGAAGCCGAAAAGTATCTTACACAGATCCGTTAAGAGTAATCTTACTTTCCATATTTCAGGCTCATGATTTCCCTGCGCAGGCTTTTGATATCCTCATAGTCTATGCCGGTTTCTTTTCCGCTCAGTTGCTTCTCCCTGTAACTGGTTTCCCGCGAAGCGAGACATGTTTCAAGATCTCCGATTTTTTTCTCAATTCCTGCAGCCGACGCATTTAAAAAATTATTCCGCTCTGCAAGACAGCCTGCCGATTTTTCCAGAACTGTTCTGGGATCAAGGTCAAGAGAACTGGCTCCGCAGATTTGCGCGAGAACATTGCCTGTAAATCTGGCCAGGTCATTCCCTGAAAGTCTTCCGGAATATGAAGTGGTTTTCAGGGAATGATGAAGATAATCAGAGCAGGTTGATTTTGTGGCTAAAATCTGTTCCGAGATTTTAGCTTCGTTCTGAGAATCATTGGAACTGACTGCCATGGTGGTAAGATTGAGATCTGACACCCGCTCCAGAATTTTAGCCAGAGAAGCAGTTTGCGAGCAGTTCCCATTCAGGTTGCCTCTTGTTTCGCAGATCCCGCAGATCGAGTTCAGATATTGTTCCAGCGAAAGGGAATCAATCCTGCTGAGTTCCCCGACCTGGGATCTGATCAGGAATTTATCCATTTTCATCCAGGATGGACAGCCGAAGCAATTCATGGAATCTTTTAAAACATCAATTGTCAAACTGTTGAGTGCCTGGGCGATCATGGGCAGGAGACTCTGAAACACCTGCCCCAGTGAATTCTGGAAAAACAGATTTATCGTATCCTTCAGCCCAAAGGCCAGATCTGATTCCCAGGCTGTTTCGAGTGAAGAGTCGGAATCGTCGTCCGGCGGTTGAGGTTGTGGCTGAGGGGCAGGATTCGGCTGTGGCGCCGGGTTTGGAGCCGGTGCGGGATTGGGGCTTGGAGAAGGACTCGCACTACTTGGACTCAGCACGAAAAAGATTTTTCGATTCTTGATGGCGTCCCTCTCGATCACGCGGTTGGAATAGGGATCAAAGCTCCCGATGGAGGCATTTTCGACATCAACCCTCTGCTCAACTAATACTCCGGTGTGAGCGGGACGATCAGGATTGCTGTAATGCCAGAAAATAACATCGCCACCTGTGAACTGGCTGAAATCATCCTTGGGTACTGCCTTCCAGCCTAAATCTTCCAGTGCCGTTTTCAGGCCGACGCAGCTCGGGTGAACTTTTTTCAGGTGGCCGGAAGCTTTGAGTATGGCCGAAACCACTGTGGCGCATGCCAGGTTCCCGTAATCGAGGAATTCGCTCTGAAGCTCCACTCCATAAAGAACAGAAGTAGCACCGACTGCGCCTCTCGCTTTTTCGACGATCAATGCATTGTCCGGCGTGATCCCCAGCAAAGTATACTGACAGAAAAAGATTACCAGTAAAATTGAGATGATCTTCACATTTCCCCCTCAGCAAGCCTCGAAAATGAAATCGATCGAGTCTTCGCTTTTATTATCAACAATACCGGCAAATAATCATTTCCAGGGGAAAAGACCTGCAAAATATTTGTTACAATAGAAAATTTTAAATTCAGATTCTAAATATTGAATCTAAAGAAAAGTCAAAGTGAATTAAAATCAGTAATTCAAAATTCAAAATTAAGCACTTGAAATTATCAGCTACATGACAACGGTCCGGATGCAGTTCCTGCCGTCAGCCTTGGCTTTGTAAAGCATCGTGTCCGCGGCTTCTACCAGCTCCTGCGGACCTGAGCAGCTCTGGTCCGGGATGGAGGTAACGCCGCCGATGCTGATGGTCACGAATTCCGCTGCAACGGATTTCTGGTGCGGGACTTTCAGGGCAACGACATTCCGGGCAAGCTCTGCCGCCATGTTTTCCAGGCCAGTCCCGTCGATTTCAGGCAAAATCACCATGAATTCCTCGCCCCCGTATCTGGCGACAAGATCTCCAGCGCGGGTGAATGTGGTCCTGAGGACGCTGGCAATCTGCCGCAGGCAGTCGTCCCCGGCGGAATGGCCATAATGGTCGTTGAAATTTTTAAAGCAGTCCACGTCGATCATTAACAATGAAAGAGGTGCTTTCTTCCGCTTGGAGCGGTTCCATTCCTCCTGCATCTTCTCATCGAATCTTCTGCGGTTGCTGATGTTGGTCAGCCCGTCCAGAGATACGAGCTGCTCCAGCATATCGGTTTTCAGTTTCAGATCCAGATGAGTCTTGACCCGGGAGTTCACGATCGGCAGATAGAAAGGTTTGGTGATGTAATCAACGGCCCCGAGCTGCAACCCCTTGGCTTCATCCTCGCTGTCGCTCATGGAAGTGATGAAAATGATCGGGATGTGTTTGGTATTTTCATTGGCTTTGATCAGCCTGCAGACCTCGTGCCCGTTCATTTCAGGCATGATGATGTCTAAAAGGATCAGGTCGACATTGTTTTTTTTCAGGCGGAAAATGGCCTGCAGCCCGTTCTTGGCGATCAGTATCCTGTAGCCTACGCTCAGGGTCTGGCTGAGAATCTCTATATTGAGCGGTTCGTCGTCGACGATCAGGATGGTCTGCTTTTCTTCCGGCATCTGGATTATCCCTCCGTTTCACTGATCAGGTCGTTCCTGATTTCCAGAAAAAGGACCTGGGCGTTTTCAAAATCATAGTTGCCGAGCAGATCTTCCATTTTCTGCAGGGTCTGCTGCAGCAGCGGGTTGGCGATCAAGCTTCTCAGCTCCCTGAGATTTGAAATCGCCTCAAAGTTTCCTTCTTCAATCAGGAGATTTAAGAGCGTGATTTTTTTCCTGATCAGTTCCGGATTCACAGCCGGTCCGGTCGCCACTGCTCCGTGTGATTTCTGACGGGTTTCCCCATGGAAAGCGGCTCCAAGTCCGGACATGATCCGCCTGAACTCTGTAAGGAATTCTGACAGTTCAGACTGAGTCAGCTCCCCGGATTTTGCGCCTGCCTCGATTTCTGCCGCAAGGTTCTGCAGCCGCTCGGCGCCGATATTACCGGCCAGGCCCTTTAGCGTATGGCTCTTGCGGCTGACTTCTTCCAGAACGTGCTTCTCCATGGCTAACTCCATGGATTCAGGCAGATCCCTGTATTTTTCCATGAAGTTCAGGAGGAAAGTCCGGTAGAGTCTGTGGTTTCCGTTCAGGCGGGTCAGCGCCAGCCTGGTGTCGATTCCGGTTGAACTTTGAAGTAAACCCAGAAAATCATCAAGCAGTTTGCCGGACGGCCTGCTTTCACCTGCCAGAGCCCTTGAAGCGCTGCTTCCAGTGAGCCATTTTCTGATGCAGGTGAAAAGCTCTTCCTGATCGATCGGTTTTGGGACATAGTCATCCATTCCGGCTGCAAAGCATTTTTCCTTTTCGTGGCTGACTGCGTCTGCAGTCAGGGCAATGATCGGAACATCGCGATTGACCAAGTTCCCGTTTCTCAGGGCAGCGGTTGTTTCATAACCGTCCAGGAGCGGCATCTGCAGGTCCATCAGCACCAGGTCGAATTTCCGGACAGAGAGAGCTTCCAGACCTTCCCGGCCGTTGCCTGCGACGGTTACCGACAGACCCGCCTGTTCCAGCAATTCTCTGGCCAGTATCTGATTCAGTTCATTATCTTCGACCAGCAGAATATTGAGCCCTGCAGGAAAGACGAATTCCTTCCTGTGTTCGTCGGTCTTGCTGGGCGGCACTTCCTCCCTGCTGAAGACCTCCAGAATGGTGTTTAAAAGCAGCGAAGGAGTAATCGGCTTGATCAGGAATCCATTTACGCCTGCGTCGTACGCTTTATGCATCACTTCATCCCTTCCGTATGCGCTGATCATCAGGATGAAAGGGGGTTTGGAGAGATTGGAGATCGTCTTCAGGCGCTTGGTGACCTCAATCCCGTCCATGCCAGGCATTTTCCAGTCCATCAGCACCAGGTCATAGGGATTGTTGTTCCTGAAAGCTGTCTCCAGTTCAGCCAGGGCTTCCAGACCGGAAGAAGCCTGGGTCACGATAAAAGACATGGAAGAGATGATTTCACTGAGAATTTCCCTGGCACTCGGGTTGTCGTCCACGATCAGGATTTTCAGATTTTTCAGATTTGAGGGCAGATTTAATTTCATCCTGGCTGATTCCTGCTGCTTGAACCTGGCGGTGAATAAGAACTTGCTGCCTGAACCTGGATTACTTTCCACCCAGATTTTCCCGCCCATGATTTCGCAGAGATGCTTGCAGATTGAGAGTCCCAATCCGGTCCCTCCATACTTGCGTGCTATGGAAGTTTCTGCCTGGCTGAAAGACTGGAAAAGCTTGTCGATCTGATCCGGTGTAAGGCCGATTCCTGAATCAGTCACAGAAAACTGCAAAGTCACCTCTGATTCCTGTGCTTGAGGATCAAGAAGCTTAGTGGCAATGATGATTTCACCCTTTTCCGTGAATTTCACTGCATTGTTGCAGAGGTTGATCAGGATCTGGCTGAGTCGGAGAGGATCTCCGACCAGATTTAGAGGTACGTCGGTTTCAGTGTGAAACAGGATTTCCAGCCCTTTTTCCTCGGCCTTGAGGCTGATGATACCAGCTACGCTGTCTAAAGTTTCTTCCAGATTGAATGGAATCAACTCCACTTCGAGCTTGCCGGCCTCGATTTTGGAAAAATCCAGCAGATCGTTGATAATTCCTAACAGCGCCCGGGCCGAAGTGACAGCTTTGCTTAGATAATCCTTCTGCCTGGGGGTCAGTTCTGTTTTCAGGGTCAGCTCCGTAAAGCCGATCACAGCGTTCATTGGTGTCCGGATTTCGTGGGACATGCTGGCCAGAAAATCACTTTTGGCCCGGGTGGCGGCTTCAGCGGCTTCCTTGGCGATCTTCATCTCCTCTGCCTGTTTCTTTTCTGTGATATCCTGAATCGTTCCGAGATAGTACCTGGTTTTTCCATACTCGTCTGACACTGCGTGAGCTGCGATTGAGATGAAAGACGATTCACCGCTCATGATCTCCAGTTTTGCTTCAAAGCCGGCCACAGAACCTGTTCTCTTCAGAATGTTCAAGAATTCTTCTTTCTCTTCAGCCTCGGAAAAAAAGAGGTCAAAAGCTGAAGCTGGATCTGACAGAAGTTCTTCTTTGGTTGCATATCCCAGAATTTTTGCCAAAAAGTCGTTGGCAGCCAGAAAATCTCCGTCGATTGTAACCTGGAAGATCCCTTCCCTGGAATTTTCAAAAATATTACGGTATTTTTCTTCTGCTTTCTTGAGAGTGTGAAAAAGATCCTTGATCGAGATGCGCATGCCGTCGAGGCTTCTGGACAGGTCGCCGAGTTCGTCATTATCCGAAAGATTGATGGATGTTTCCAGGTGTCCGCCGGCGATCAGCGTGGCAGCTTCCTTCAATTCCAGGATCGGCTGCAGAATGTATTTCCTTGTAATAAAGATGGTAGTCAGGGAAATGGCTAGAATCAGGATCAGGGTCAGGGCTGCGATGATCAGGATGTTGGAGATGAGCTCCATTGTGATCGTGCTGCCGTCGATGACGACCTGCAGGGCTCCAAGTTTTTCCCCGTCTTTGACGATCGGCTCAGTCAGAACTTGAAATTGATGAGAAGCCAGGAAAAAAGACAAGTCCTTGTCTTCATACTTAGAAGCCAGAACCCTTTTATGGATTATTTCTCTGCCCTCCACGATCTGGGCGAAAACAACTGTCTTATCAAGAAACAGAGCATCTGTCACATCTTCCATCGATTGTTCGTTCATCTGCCAGAATGCGGTAGACAGGCTGATCACAGCCAGTTTTATCTCATTGTCCAGACGTTCGGTCAGGTCCGACCTGCTCCTGGAATAATTGTAAAAACCGATCAGAAAGGAAAAAACAAGCAGGATCCCGGTCACGACCGCGATCAGGGCGAAATTGAAACGAAAATTCAGAGTCTGTCGTCTCTTCAAGCGATTTGGTTCAGGTCAGGCTTTGACACATTCACATCCACTTGCTCTTGATTTTGGAAAAAATCCCGTTCTGTTCGATCTTTTTTCTGCCCTGCAGATAAAGGTCCAGAATTTTTTGTGCTGAAGGATTGCTTTTGCTGCCGATCAGGTATTCGAACTCAGCGTCGAACGGGGGCAGCTTCCGGTATTTGTCGGAAATGCCGTTCTGCTTCAGTGTGTAATCGAAAGGAATATCGTATCCTGCGATCCCGAACACCCGGTTTTTGTCCAGGATCTTGAAGGTCTGGATGATCGAATCAACATATTCCTTGCTGATTTTGCCGTCAGCTTTCCATTTTTCGCCGTAATTCCAGTCCCGCATGGCAGCAATGCTTTTCCCGTCCATGGATTCCAGGGAATCCCATTTGAATTCCACGGCTTTGGGAATATAGATCACGAACTGGACAGTGTTCACAGGTTCGTCGCAGTAGCTGAATTTCGCTTCCCGCTCAGGGGTTTTGCTGGCAGGAAAAAGGACTTCGATCGTGCCTGTTTCCAGGTAATGCAGGCAGCGCTTCCAGGGCGAGACGATCAGCCTGATGGTGCAGTCCATGGCCTGGAAGCTTTCCCTGACGACATCCCAGGAATAGCCCTGGAGCCTCACCGAATCCGTTCCAGGTGGAATCACTTCCTCATAGTCAGGCTTGGCGTTCTCCTTGTCAAAACAATAGGGAGGGTAATCAGTCAGGGTCCCCACGGTCACTGTATCGGCGTAGAGGGCCGGAGCGAAAAGGCAAAAAATCAGGAAAAGCCTTGCGGAAACCATTTCTCTCCTCCTTTTTAAGGCAGTATCTGCTTTCTCAGGTCAGCCGGTATATGCTTCATCCTGGAACAGTTTTCCATATTATATCAGAAAGTCCCCAGCTTGATCCTGTGGTCTATCGGATCAAGGTAAAAAGACGAGAATTTGTAATCGACTTTGACTGAGAGAACTTCTCCGGCGATTTCCATTTTGACTCCAGGATGGACAATGCCCTGTACCCTGATTTTGGAGTTCAGCAATGGTGAACTCGAGTTTTTCAGTTCCAGTATTTCGCAGCCGAGCTTACGGATGATTTCTTCCTGACGCTTGTGAAAAGTTTCCAGCCTGCCCATTTTATCTGAATACTCCTCATCACTTTGCAGCTCGGCGGATTTTTTCAGTTTATTCAAGCTTCTGATGGCCAGATCGATCTTGGACAGCTTTTCTTCTTCCAGGTTTATTTCATCTTTGATCGCAGTGATCTTCTGCAGAATGTCCGGATCATTTCCTACGAAGAGTTCAGTGCGGGTGAAGCCGATGCTGCCGATCTCCCTGGCTGTGATCCCTTCTCTTGCCTGCACAGATCCTCCTACGATCAGGCCGCGACCTCCCAGCACCCTCAATTCACCGCCCGCGTAAATCCTGGAATGCATGATGGCAGATTCGACAGTGATGTGGCTTTTACTGAATACTGTCGAGTTTTCTATGAATCTGGCGCTGATCTGTCCTTCAGCCTTGACCAGCCCTCCGCTTTGTCCCAGAATGCCCCCTGCTACTATGATCCGGCCATGCAGGCTTTCCAGATGGCATTTTCCCACATTTTTTTTTACCAGGATGTCGCCGGATGCGACGATCTTGAAGCCGTCATTGATCGTACCCTCAATTACGACAGTGCCTTGAAAGTCAAGATTGCCGGTGGAGTAATCGACATTTTTCACTACAAACATCGGTTCAACGCTGATTACGCCCTTGCGCAGAACCACCCGGCCCGGCTTTTGTGCGAACAGCTTGATTTTGTCGCTGTCCAGCAAGGTGTTTTCGCCCTGGACTAAAAGGATGTCTTTTCCTCTGACAGGGGGAAGTTTCCTGCCCCTGACCGTGCAACCTTCCGTGCCTTTTGTAGGTGGGTGTTTCAGAGCGAGCAATTGTCCTTCCGAAACGCTCTGGATCAGTCCCATTTCCTTGAAATCGACTCTGCCTTTGGAGTCTTCGGACAAGTGAATTTTACCTTCAGGGTTGAACAGATATTCGAGATAGGCATCTTTGCCGTCGATTTTCCTGATACCCTCGGCGATCAGGAAAGGTTTGAAATATTGTCTCTGGCTGTAGTTCTTTTTCAGCTCGGAAAGCTTCAGCCCGCAGGATATTTTATTCCGCTCAAGGATCTGGGTGATCATCTCCATGCTGATCGGATTGCCTCCTTTTGGGGGAGGGAATATCGTGAGAAAGGCGGACATTTCGTCGTCTCCAACTTCGAGTTTCAGATAGCTTTCGAGCGATTTGTCGGCCACGATCTCCGCTATTTTCCTGGGCTTGCCGCTTGGAAGCTCTATCTCCGCCCGAACCGCAGCCTGATCGATTCCTGAGATCTTTAGTTCCTCAAGTTTATTCAGGATGTCTGCTTCCTGAACTTTATTCCCGGATTTCCCGGCTGGAAAAACAGTGATAAAAATGCCTGTTTCGATAAAATCGACAATGAACTGTCCGTCCTGGTTTTCCATGCTTTTCAGGGCATTGTCGATGCGCATGTTAAGGTGCCCTGTCAGATCACTGATACTGAACTCGATCACGAAATCGGAGTCAAGGAGATGCTTGAGCAGCCCGGTTGCAGGTTTCTTCAGGATTTTGTGGTGCAGATTGTCGGCTGGAACGCCGAGCTTTTCTGCTGCGATTGCAGTGGCTTCTTCGAGTGTCGGTGCCCTGATGATTATGGAACCCATGAAAGAAGTGTAAACTGTTAACAGAAAAAGGTAAATAGAGCAATGTGAAAAGCGTTCAACAAACCGCCAATTCACTGTAAGACGTTGGTAAGTTAGTAAGTTGGTAAGTTAGTATGTTGGAATCAAGGTTCAAAATGTGAAAAAGTCTGAATTGAATTTTATGCTGAATGTTGACCATCTTTCTGCTTGAATTTAAGCCTTAGATGTATTAATAATTATTCATGCTTAAAGAACTCAGACTGCTGATTTATTATCTGAGTAGATACAGGACGAAGATTCTTTTCGGACTTATCCTGCTCCTGATAGTTGACGGCGCTCAGCTCCTGATCCCCCTGATCCTCAAATATGCTGTGGACGGCTTGTACCAGGGTAAAGCAACGCTCAGGCTGCTCTTTATCTTTGCCGGCCTGATCATAGGATTCAACCTGCTGATTTACAGCGGGAGATACTGGTGGCGTTATTTCATCTTCGGCAGCGCTTTCCAGATCGAGCGGGACCTGCGCAACGACTATCTGCGCCACCTTCTGACTCTCGACATGCCTTTTTTCGGCCGTCAGAAGACCGGCGACCTGATGGCCTATGCCACTAATGACATTACTGCCATCATGAGATTCTGCGGAATGGGGCTTGTAGCCCTCTTTGATTCCACGATCATGCTGGTGGCCGCCGTATTTTTCATGCTCGCGATCAGTCCCAAACTCACCCTGTACATCCTGGTTCCACTGCCTGTGATCAGCATCACGATGAAAGTGATCGGAAACAGGCTGGAAAAAGAATCCGGGAAAGGCCAGGAGATTTTCGGGAAAATGATGGACAGGGCCAGAGAATATTTCAACGGGATCAAGATCATCCAGGCTTACAATTTCAATGGACGGGCCACCGGAAAATTCCACCAGATCTCGGCAGATTACAGGAAGAATCAGATTAAAATCTGGAAATTTTATTCCTTCCTCGATCCGACTCTGATGCTGATTATTTATTTTGCGAGCAGTTTCGTGATCTATTTCGGCGGGAAAGATGTGATCTTCGCCCGGATTTCACTTGGCGATTTTGTGGCTTTCAACGGCTATCTCAACATCATCATCTGGCCGATGATCGCCCTGGGCTGGGTGATCAATCTTTTCAACCGTGCCCGGGCATCCGTCAAACGCATTGATGCAATCCTGCAGGTAAAGTCCGAGTATCCTGCGCCTGATTCCGCAGAGACCCTTTCCCTGAAAAGCCTCAAAGTGTCAGGGCTGAACTTTTCCTATCCTGCGGAAGGGAATCAGGCAAAGAGAATCATTTTGGACAATGTCGACTTTGAAGTCGAACCAGGCACCAGGCTGGGGATCATCGGAACCACGGGGAGCGGAAAATCCACGCTGTTCTCGCTGCTCTTCAGGCTTCTTTTAACCGAATCCGGCAGCGTCAGCTATGACGGCTATGATATTCGCAGACTTTCTCCTGACCTGATCTCCAGGAACATCCATTACCTGCCCCAGGCAGCGTATCTTTTTTCAGACACAGTCAGGAACAATCTCCTGTTCGGCAATCCTGCCGCCTCTGACCTGGAACTCTGGCAGGCCCTAAAACTGGCCAAGATGGATCAGGAGGTGGAGGCATTTCCGGCCAGGCTCGATCAGATCCTGGGGGAACGCGGCGTGACAGTATCCGGTGGACAGAAACAGAGACTGGCTTTGGCCAGGATTTTTCTACTTCCCAAACCATTTTATTTCATCGACGATGCTCTCTCTGCCTGCGATGCGGATACTGAGAAAGAAATCCTCAGTAATCTCTACAGCTACACCAGAGGGTCTACATTCATCATTTCCACAGCCAGAATCAAGACTATGGAAAATATGGACAGGATACTGGTTTTTGACAAGGGAAGGCTGATCGAGAGCGGAACTCACTCCGACCTGAAAGGAAAATCTGAACTTTACAGTGAGATTTTCGAACTGCAGAAATTCAAAGAGGAACTGGAAGGTTATTTGTAAGAGGTTCGATGGACTTTGAAGAAATCGTAGAGCGCAAGATCGTCTGGCGGGAAGACTGGAAGCTGATCAGGTATTTTATCCATTTCGTAGCTCCCTATGCCCGCTATTTCGCCCTGGCCTGCGTTTTTCTCTGCCTTACCACCTTCTGCGAACTGACTTTCCCTTATCTTGCCCGCACTGCGATCGACGGATTCATCGCCCATAAATCCATGAAAAAAGCCGAAAAACAAACCGCGGAAGTGATATTGCTGCCTGACCGGCCGGAAACCGAGCAGCAGCTCAAGACAGATGGTGTGGATTTCAGGATTCAGGATGATCTGATCGTGATCCCGGTCAGCGCTTATCAGAAAATCCCGGCCGAGAATCTTTCCAGGCTCAGGGCTTCCGATATTGCCGGTATTTATCACATTTTCTGGCTGTATCTGGGGCTGTTTTTATTGAACTTCCTGGCAATCTCCATGCAGACATTCACTACCGGTTATATCGCCCAGGGTATCATTTACGACATGCGGAAAGTGACATTCGACAAGATGCTGGGCCTCAGGCTCTCCTATTTCCAGAAGAATCCCCTGGGCAGGCTGGTGACCAGGGTTACCAATGACATCGAGGCCATCCAGGAAATGTTCAGTTCTGTTGGTGTGAACCTGCTCAAGGACGTGCTCCTGATCCTGGGGATTTTCGGGGTGATGGCTTACATGAATTACCGGCTGACCCTGATCGTGATGGTCTTTTTTCCATTCCTGCTTTCTTTCACCGGGATCTTCGCCGAGGAATGGCGGCGCCTGTATCGGGGCACCAGGGTGCTGCTGGCTGAAGTCAACGCTTTCCTGTCAGAGCACATTTCCCTGATGTCCCTGATCAAGATCTTCCGCAGGGAAGACATGGTGCTCAATAATTACATCAGGAAAAACCAGGCCTATTTTGACGCCAATTTTTCGGTCCAGAAGTCCAATGCCCTGTTCGGTCCGGGGATCAGGCTGACCCAGGACCTGACAGTGGCAGCGGTCCTGGTTTACGGCGGCAGCCTGATCTTCCACCAGAAGCTGACCATCGGGACCCTGGTGGCATATACTTCTTATATTTCCATGCTGTTTGCCCCGATCCGAGACCTGGCCGAAAAATTCAACATCATCCAGTCCTCGATCGCAGCTTTGGAGAAAATTTACGCGATCCATACTTCCGACGAATTCATCCACGAGACTCCTTTAGTGGCACTCGCTAAACCTCTGATGGGCGAGATCGAGTTCAGAAACGTTTATTTCCGCTACGAGACGGAATGGGTGCTGCAGGATGTAAGCTTCAAGATCAAACCCGGCGAGAAAGTGGCGATTGTCGGATACACGGGAGCAGGGAAGAGCACAATCATCAATCTTTTGCTCAGGTTCTACGACATCCAGTCCGGCGAGATTCTGCTGGACGGACACAGGATCAGGGACCTGCCGATTGCCAGGCTCAGGGACAATATTTCCATGGTCCAGCAGGACATCACTGCTTTCTCGGACACGATCAGGGAAAACGTGGCTTTCAGCGAGGGTGACGACGAGCGGGTCCTGCAGGCTCTTTCAAGAGTGGAACTGCTGGAGACCGTGGAAAAGCTGCCAGGCAAAATCGACAAGGTCCTGGCTGAGGACGGGTGCGATATCTCGGTCGGGGAGCGGCAGCTGCTCACCTTCGCCAGAGCAGTTTACCGCGACGCCAGGATTCTGGTACTGGACGAGGCCACCAGCAACATTGACAGCCTGACAGAAGCCAGGATCCAGAAGGTTCTTTTCGAGATCCTGCGTGACCGCACCTCGATCATCATTGCCCACAGGCTGGCTACGATCAGAAATGTGGACAGGATCATAGTGCTGCACAAGGGGCGTAAGATCGAGGAAGGCAGCCATTCTGAGCTTCTGGCGGCCCAGGGGATATATTACCGCCTGCACAGGCTGCAGTTTACAAAGTAACAGGATGTTGAAAAATGCCGATCTGCTTTGTTAACTCATCCTGCGCAGCTCACCGTACCATCAAGTACGGCTCGCTTTGCCCGGATTCGTATGCCTCGCATCTCGACATTTTTGAACATCCTGAAGTACAATCTTGATGGGTAAAAATTGAATCGAAACATTAAAAAAATTCTCGTGATCAGATTCAGCGCGCTCGGGGACATCGTGTTGACCCTGCCGATTCTGGAATTTCTGGGAGTCAGATCTGAACTGCATTTCCTGTCTCATCCGCTGGCTCATGAAATACTTGATCTGACCAACATCCGTTTTCTATGTTACGAAAAAAAAATGTCTTTATCTGAAAAATTTAAACTGATCTTTGATCTGCGCCGGATAGGATACGATCTGGTGATTGACCTGCAGGGCAACAGATTCAGCCGTCTGCTGACACATCTGATCGGTGCGGAAACCATCCGGCTTTCCGACGACCGGGAGCGCCATGCTCTGGAAAATTATGCCGGAACCGTCTGCACAAGCTACCCTGAATTTAAACTGAGACCGGATTATCTGCTGCCTGTTTCAGGAGAAACGGTTGAAATCGAAAAACCTTATGCCTGTCTATTTTTCTCGTCATCCAGACGCTGGAGTTCCAAGCGGATCAGCCTGGAATTAGCTGACCGGATAGTGGATTTTCTGATCAAGAGAGGTCTCACTCCGGTCCTGATAGGAGGTTCTGAAGATCAGGAGTATCATCAATCTCTCGGTTTTCCTGAAAAAGTGATCGACCTGACCGGAAAACTGAACTTTGGGCAGCTGAAAGCCCTCATGTCCTGCGCCGGACAGATTGTTACAACCGACAGCTTTCCCATGCATCTGGCGGCCTTCTGCGGGACACCTGTAATTGCTTTTTTCGGACCGACCGATGAGCGGCGCTGCGGACCCTGGAGTTCCCGGACAACCATTCTCACTGCCCCTGCAAGCTGCCGGACATGTTATCGCAGCAGATGCCAAAGACAGGATTGTCTGAAAGTGGACTGGGCAATTGTCCGATCTGCAATTGAGAAAAATCTTTAGGTTTATATTGCCTGAAAATGGACTTTACCATATACTGCTGGGGACTAAATTTGAATTAACCAGATCCTGCATGCCCATGCCTCTGTCGAGTACTATGCATGGTAATGCATCTGATGAACCGGATGCACGGTCATGCAGGATTAAGAAGCTGTAACAAACCTCGCTGCGCTCGGTTTTAACAGCTTCTAAAGGAGATATTCGTGGCAAAGAACAAGAAGAAACTGGGCGATATTCTGGTGGAAGCGGGACTGATCACTCAGGCTGAACTTACGAAAGCTCTGTCTATTTCACGCGAGAGTAACGCCAGGCTGGGTAAAGTCCTGGTGGAAATGGGATTCGTGACCGACGATAAGATCTCCCTGTTCCTGGGTGAGCAATTCGGATTCCCGTTCATGAAGCTTTCCAATGTGATCGTAGATCCGGAAGCCATCAATCTCGTGCCCAAGAGCCTGGTAACCAAACACAAGGCTGTCCCGATTTTCAAGAGCGGAGGCAAACTCACAGTAGCCATCGCAGACCCCTTGAACATCTTCGCGATCGACGACTTCGAGGCCCACACCGGCCTGAATGTGGCAGTCGTGCTCTCGTCTGCGGCTGAAATAGATGAAACGATCGAAAAGTATTACGGTTTCCAGGAAAACGCCAGGGAAATCTTCAGGGACTATAATGTTACCCCTGACGCCCAGCGTGAGCGCAACGAAATTGTGGACCGTGAGATCCGGGAAATCACGAGACTTTCATCAGACACCCCGGTCGTGAAATTCGTGAATCTGGTCTTGAAGGAAGCCATCGATAACCGCTCCAGCGACATCCATCTGGAGAATTTCGAAAATGGTCTGGTGGTACGTTTCAGAATCGACGGCGTGCTGTTCGAAAAGATGAAGCCGCCTGTGGAAATGCAGAAGGCCATTGTTTCCAGAATCAAAATTCTCTCCGGTATGGACATCGGAAATTCCAGGATTTTCCAGGACGGCCGTTTCGAAATGCGTCAGGACGACCGCCAGATCGACTTCCGTGTTTCAGTGATGCCAGGGATCTATGGCGAGAATGCGGTGATCAGGATCCTAGACAACTCCCACCGCTTCGTGGATCTGGAAAAGCTTGGATTCAGCGAGGAACTGGTGAAAATCCTCAAAAATGTGACCCAGTCCCCGCAGGGCATCTGCCTGGTCACCGGCCCTACAGGCAGCGGCAAGACCTCCACCCTCTACTCGCTTTTGAAACAGGTGAATTCAAAGGAGAGAAAAGTGATTACACTTGAAGATCCGGTGGAATATCGTTTCCCGTATATTAACCAGATCCAGATCGATGAAAAATCCGGGATCGATTTTTCCGGAGGCCTGCGGGCAATACTCAGACATGACCCAGACATCATGATGGTGGGAGAAATGCGCGACGAGGAAACCGCGAAACTCGCGATTTCAGCAGCCATGACCGGGCACATGGTCTTCTCAACCCTTCACACCAATGACGCGATCTCTTCGATCCAGAGGTTGATTTCGCTGGGAGTGCAGCCGGAGCTGATCAAGTCAGCCCTTAAGCTGGTGATAGCCCAGCGTCTGGTGCGCTGCCTGTGTCCATACTGCAGAAAAGATGGTCCTGCAGATGCTGAAACCAGGGAAATCCTTAAGCTCTCCACGATGAAAGTAGCGGTGGGCTGTCCGAAATGCTCGCAATCCGGTTATCTTGGCCGCACTGCAGTTTATGAATACCTGCTTTTCGATTCAGAGCTGCGCAGGATGCTCGAGGAGACGAAAGACTTGCAGCAGCTGAGGCCGCAACTGATAAAACGCGGTTTTCAGCCGATGCTGCTCGAAGGATATCAGATAGTAAAACAGGGGATCACCACACTCGCAGAAATCAAAAAAGCTGTCTGGGAAGAGTGAAGCATGGAATTTAAATATACATATCTGGACGAGAGCAGAAAAGAAGTCAGCGGCCTGATGGAAGCGGTAAGCGCTAAAGACCTGGCCGCCACCCTGAAGAGCTTCGGCTACCGCGTGCTCGCCATCACCCCGAACAAGAAGAATGTACTGGACCTTGATTTAGGGGATTTCATCTTTGGGGTCACCAGAGAAGAACTGATCACTTTCACGATCCAGATTTCGACAATGCTGGAAGCCGGCCTGCCGATCCTGGCTGCGCTGGATGTGCTGATGGACCAGGTCAGCTCCAGATCATTCAGGGAAATCATCAGGGAATTGAGAAAAGACGTAGCTTCAGGCATCCAGTTTTCAGATTCACTGGCCAGGCATCCGGAAATATTCAATGATCTCTTTATCAGCATGGTCAAGGTTGGAGAAGCGACAGGCCGTCTCGACCAGGTGCTGCTGCGGCTGTCTGATTTTCTGGAAAAGGAAGAGGAAATCAAGACCACGATCCGCTCAGCCATGGCTTATCCTTCCTTCCTGATCATAGTGGCGAGCAGCGTGGTGTTCTTCCTGATGAGCTTCGTGCTGCCGCGCTTTGTGGAGATTTTCAAGTCCTTTAACCTCAAACTGCCTGTAATCACTGTGCTGCTCATGGACACTGCCGTTTTTTTCAGTTTGAACTGGTTGAAAATACTTGGTGCAGTTGTCATAACTGCGGTTATGATCCGCTATTTCGCCAAAACCAAACCAGGCAAGATTTTCTTCGACAATTTTTTCCTCAGGCTGCCCCTGATCGCACCGATCCTGATCAAATCCAGCATTTCCCGTTTCTGCCATACCCTGTCCACCCTGATGGAGTCAGGGATTCCAATCATCAGGACCCTGGAAATCACGGGTTCTGTAATCGGAAACACCCTTTATTCAGCCCGGATCGCCTCAGCCATAGAGAAAGTCAACAGCGGCAACAGGTTGTCTGACAGCATCAACGACAAGCGCCTGTTCCCGCCGATGCTGATGAGGATGTTGATTGTAGGCGAAAACACGGGTTCCATCGAAAAGCTGATGAAAAAGGTGAGGGATTATTACGAGCGGGACGTGCGCAAGGCTGTGAAAAGGCTGGTGGCTGTGATTGAACCTGCCCTGATCTTCTGTATCGCCTTTATAGTGGGATTCATAGTGCTGGCTGTGATGATGGCCTTGCTGGACATGACAAAGATTGCGAATATTAAATAACAGAAAATGTTGAATGGAATAATGTAGAGACGCTGTCGCGCCTGCCGTTTGTAGGGGCGCTGCTTGCCAGCGCCCGTTCCTGAAAGGGATATCATAATAAACAGGAGATATGATCATGATCCGAAACTCGAAGAGAGGCTTTACCTTGTTTGAAGTGCTGACTGTGGTCAGCATTGTGGGATATATGGTAGCTGCTGCTGCGCCGGAGCTTGTCACCACTACCACAATCGCCAGAAAAGCGGTTTTCAAGTCCCAGATTGCTGCGATCGTCACAGCTGCAGATCTGTATAGAGCATCCAGGCAGGGATTTTCCGCCACAGCCGATGAAAGCATCAGCCTGGATACTCTGGTGAAAAAGCATTACCTTGGCAGCAGAGTCGTCCTTTATCCCCAGGACAATGGCGGAAAGGGCGAATTGAAAGTGTACCCGATCCAGGGCAGAGGTGAACAGGGAATTTTCCCGCTCAATTCCCCGAATGTGGTGAACAAGGGTATTTACATTACTGCCCGGCCTGACACGAATCATGATGGCTTGCCTGACGGCAGGGAATACCTGGTGTATGTGGAAAAATCTCCTGAAATCGCTCTCTCTGAACCTGTCAGGACCTGGGACGAGATTTATCCTGCGGTTCGGCGCTGATCAGGTCTACTGGTAAGAAATAATTGCTGAAAATATTGAAATCTGAATACAGGAACTATAAGATAGAAATCAACAAAAATCTAGAGGAGGAAAGATGAGAAGAAAAGGTTTCACCCTGATGGAGCTATTGATCGTAATCGCGATCATCGGTCTGATCGCTGCAATTGCCGCTCCGAGAATGGAAGGTACGATTTCTGATGCCAGAGGCGCTCTGTTCCAGTCCCATATTGCTGCCATTGCCACAGCCATGGAGCAGTGGAGAGCTGCGCACGGCGGATATTTAGTCCAACCTTCAGGTGCTGTCGTAGCCCCGAATCCAGGCTGGACTGTACCTGCCAATCTCATTAACACTACTCTCACAATCGCTGATTTGACTGCCGGCCATTATCTTGCCAGCGAAACTGAGTATTACAAGGAAGATGACGGCGGACAGGGAAAGTTCGTGATTGAGGTACTTACTGCAGATATGACCACTGCAGTCGATGGTGTAAAGATTGTAGCGGCAACTGCCGGCGATAAGCCAAATGTGTTTAATAAAACCTTTTACATTACCGCCACTTCTGCTGTTGACCCGACCCCCGCAACAACCAGCGTAGTTTATATCGACGATGAAAAGGGGCTGACAGTAACCGGAACAGTTAAAACCTGGCTGGATATGAAAAAGTTATAATTCAGCTTCTGTTTTAAGTGAAATTCAAAAACGCCGCAGCAATGCGGCGTTTTTTCATGGCACATTTTCCCGATATATAAACTTACCAACTTACTAACATACCAACTTCATGTCGTAAATTAACGATAGGATGTTATCGATTCACTTGATGTTAATATATTCCTGATAAATTCCGCACTTCTGGCAGCGGGCGAAATCCTGGCGTTTGCAGCAGGGTTTGATCTTCACTTCCCAGCAGTTTATGCCCTGCTTATAGGCTTCGCAGTACAGATAATGGCAGGCAGGACAGGCGTGGATATCCCAGCAGTGCTTCTTTTTTTCAGACATGACAGCTCCCTTGATTCAGATACCTATCGGCATAAAAAGTGAGTAGTAATAGGTAATAGGTAATGGGTAATAGGTAATATGTAATGGGTAATGGGTAATGGGTAACGGGTAGGTGATGGATATTAGGTGCGAGAGAATGAGAGATAATGGTTCTGATGAAAATGGATTGGTTGGGTAAAATTCTATCCGGATATGATAATATATTAACTATGGCTATTGATGAAAAACTGAAATCAAAACTCCGCTTCTGGATTACCATCGGCGCGCTCCTTGGAGCCTGCTGGGGCGGATTCGGCAGTTCGGTTCTGCATTCCGTCTTCCAGGGAGTCGAAATCAGGATCGATGAAATAAGGGTGATGCTGGGCGGCAATCTGCTGGTCTGGCTGATCATACTCTGCGCCTTCGGCGCTTGCGGAGGATTCGCCTTTCAAACAGTTGCCTCTGCCTTTTTTTACCTGTTTTCACTTACTTCCCTGGTGACGACAAGCGCTCTGGAAGGCGGAATCATTTATGCTCTATACGGAGCCATCCTGGCAATCGCGATCGACATGCGCAGATCAGGGTTTATTGCATACAGGGCGATCATCCTGGGGTTCGGCGGCCTGTTCATTGGGCTGATTTTCGGCCTGATCATGAGCATTCTGGTGACGGAAGCCTCTGGAGCCCGCAACACACCACTGCTTCGTCTGGTCAGCTCCACTCTGATCTGGGCGTTCAATGGCGCTCTGGGCGGCGTGCTCGTTGCTCTGCTCATCCCACCCGGCAGAGAGAGTCTGGAGATTGGAAGCCCGCTGACGTATCTCAGAAGCGGGTTTGCCTCATTCCTGTCCAACCTGGAATATTCAGTCCTGGCATTGGCCCTTGCCGGATCTTTTTCCATGATTCTCTGGCTGATCCCATATTCGGGCTGGGCTGCAGATCTGTTTTTATCATTTGTGATTTCCGCGATTCTGTTCAGGCTGCTTTTGATTCTGAAAAAGAAATCCAGATTCAGGGTTCAAGAGCTGCAGCAGGATGTAGGAAAATTACCGCAACTGCTGGTTGGCGGTTTCGTCCTGTCCATCTGCGCTTTTTTCGGCTTTGGCCTGATGGTGCTGCCTGGACTGCTGATCTGCGGACTGCATTTTTTTGTCCCTGTTCTGATGGTAGATCGTAAACTACATTATAAAGAAGCATTCGAGCTCAGCAGGAATGCGGTACAGTCAGCTCCGGTTTTTTTCACGGTTTTTATTTCTCTGCTGCTGTTACTGAATCTGGCTGCAGTTTTGCTGTATTTTGTAGGATTGATCGTGACTGTGCCGGTTTCTGCCTGGTCGATCCTGCATCTATATGAGGACAGATTCTAAATTCAACATTTGTAATTATTAGAGGAATCTTACTGATGAAAATATTGCTGACCGGCTTCAAACCTTTTGTGGGAGTCGAGATTAATACCTCGGAAATGCTGATCAGGGATTTCCAGCAGAAGCCTCTCGCAGAAGAAGGAATTGAGATTATGGCAGTTGTGATTGAGACTGATTATGAATTGTGCGAGCGGCAGTTTGCCGAGATTTTTCTGCAGTTCAAACCTGATGCTGTTTTATGTTTCGGGATCGCTGGCAGCGGCCGTGAGATCAGGCTGGAGCGATTCGCACTGAATCTTGACGATGAGCAGCGTTACGACAGCAGTGGAATTGTGCGCCACGGCCGGGCAGTGGTGGAAAGCGGACCTGACGGTTACTGGTCCACTCTTCCGATCATCGAGTTTTATGAGCGGCTTTCAGAGGAAAATATTCCAGTCTCATTTTCCAATCATGCCGGATCATACCTCTGCAACCATCTGTTCTATTTTTCCAGGCATTTATGCGAGCTGACTGGCGGCATTTCAGGGTTCATCCATCTGCCTCCGCTGAAAAACCAGTTTGCAGGCAACAGGCCTGGCCTGGGTATGGATTTTCAGATGATGCGGCGGGCGGCAGAACTTATGATTTTAGAAGTAGCGGGCCAAAATATGGATCAAGATTGAGATATAGATGAGTGAATCCGGAAAAGCCGGGAAGTAAATTGTAACAAAATTGTTTCTTGAAAAATGTTGAATCTGCGGGTAGGATTTAAGCATCAAGTAGACGGGGGTTTTATGCAGAAGTATTTCGTGGTTTCTCTGGTTCTCTGTGCGACTGTCCTCTGCTTTGGCGGAGAGTGGATCAGCCTGACCGACACCTGCACAAACTGTGCTGAGCGCTCAATGGTCAATTCCAAAGGCGATCTGACAATTGATTTCAAAACGCCGGGTTACAATGTCGATACCGTCAACATCAACGGGAAAGACTATGCATCCATCAACCTGGATGAAACTTCCACTTCCCTCGAGAAAGGCGCGCCTGAATTGCGCAGCATCTCAGCCTTCGTGGCAGTGCCAGGCTGCAGGTCTGTGGCCATTGAAGTCAGGAATGCCCTGATGGTGGAACGTGGAACGAACCCGATCATCCCCTCCAAAGGCAATCTCACCAGGGACGTGAATCCTGCGGAGATACCTTACGAATTCGGACCTGCTTATCAGAAAGCCGGCTGGTACCCGGAAAACGGGAAACTGGTCAGCGTGTCCGAACCTTTCAAAATGAGAGACATCTGGGGTGTGCGCGTTACAGTCACCCCGTTCCAATACAACCACAAAGAGAAAAAACTCAGAATCTATACCGAGATTCAGGTTGCGCTGAAACCGGTAGGTGTCAGCAAAGCTTTGGACCGCAGTCCTGCCTGCCAGTCGGATGATTTTGAGACACTGTATTCAAGGCTTTTCCTTAATTATCAGAAGCGCTCAGTGACACCGCCTGCTGTCGCCAAAAAGCTTCTGATCATCACTCATGATGATTTCGTCGCTCCGGCGAACCTTCTGAAAGATTGGAAAACTCAGCAGGGTTATGCGGCAGAGGTGGTCAAAGTTTCCGCCATCGGGACCACGGCAGACAGCATCAAGACATACCTTCAGCAGCGTTTCGATGCTGGCAATCTATGCTTTGTGACACTGATCGGCGACTCCCAGCATATTCCCACGCTCAAGGGTAAGAATGAAAACGCTGATTCCGACCCCTGCTATGTCAAGCTCGCGGGCAACGACAATGTCCCGGATGCTTTCATCTGCAGGATCTCAGGCGAAAATCTCAGCCAGATCGAATACATGATTCAGAGATCCATAAATTTTGAGCAGAATCCCAGCCAGGGAGCGGATGGCGCCTGGTACAAGCAGGCACTGGGAATCGCTTCCGCACAGGGAGATCCGACCGACTTCGCCAGAATCGACGAACTGAACGCAGCACTGAAGGCAGACCTTGGCTTTACCAAGATCAGCACCTGTTATGATACCAGTTATTATGGCGGAGCAGATAAGAAGGTAATCTTTGATGCCTGCAAGGATGGCGTGAGCCTGATCAACTACTGCGGACACGGATCAGTTACTTCATGGGGCACCAGCGGCTTCAGCGTCAGCGACTGCGCCAAACTGGAAAACAACATGAAGCTTCCAGTGGTCTGGTCTGTCGCCTGCGTGAACGGCCAGGTCGTGGGCAAGACCTGGTTTGCCGAAGCTTGGCTGAGAGCCGGCTCCAAGGACAAGCCTGCAGGCTGTCTCACATTTGCCGGAGCTTCCACCAACATGGCCTGGGTGCCGCCCTGCGTCTGGATCAAGGAAATCATCACAGAGCAGACCTGCAAGAAGAAGAACGACATCATTCTTGTCCAGCACAAATACGGCATCCTCAAGACCATGGAAGAATATGGCGTTGAGGACAAAAAAGAGGGCAACCAGCTGTTCGAGCAGACCCATATCTT
>JAQTZZ010000053.1 GCA_028687545.1 Candidatus Wallbacteria bacterium | reverse complement strand
GGCGCTGAAGAGGCGGGTGGAGTCTCCGAGCGTGTCCCCGAGCGTCCATTTTTTCGGATCATTTTCTGTTCCATGGGTGAGAGATGCGAATTCAAGGTCCAGGTTATTGCAATTGAGATAAAGGTTACCCTGCGGAAGATCCCAGTTCAGTTCAGTGGCGCTCTCGAATCCGGCTGGTTTCGGATCGACTTTTAGAGGATAATTAAGTTTCAGGATCGATTTGACGGATAAGGCTCCGTATTCGGGAAGGCGGACTTCCGCTGATCCCAGGAGTTCAGCTTCCGCCTGCCTTGTTGCTTCGTCTGACAGCATGGACCGGCGTTCAGCCTGAACCTGGCCTCTGGTTTTATACTGGGGATAGAGGAACAGGGAATACTGATTCAAATCCCAGCGTGATTTCAGAGGAAGCCATTTGTCGAGCTGATCAAAACGCAGCCACAGCTCATTGCCGTTCATGATCAGCGTATCCGGCGGGAGAGCAAAAGCAACTCCATTGCAGGACGCGGTTTTCAGGTCGAAATCCAGAGAATAGACCTGCCGGCCCGGATTGAGCAGATACACGGGTTTTGAGGCTGAAACAATGGATGTTTCTTCAGTTAATTCGAGCCATGCAGTCAACAGGTCCCGCACAGGCAGGTATGGCTGCTCGTCATCGTCGAGCAACACACGGTATACATGCACTATCAGCTGCTGCCCGAGATAAAGCCCGATGTAGCCTTCTTCCAGCTTGGGTGCCGTCTTTTCCTCTGCAGCAGCCATTCCAGCAAAATATAATAAAACGAGGAAAACCTGCAGTCGTGGGGATGCAATCATTTCGAACCGGGAATCCTGATCTCTCCGGGCTTGCCGGGAACATTCGGCAGATATGACGACCAGCGGACCAGCACTCCGCCCCTGGACTTTTTATTCAAGCTGACTGTCAGTTCGCAGCGGCTTTCCCTAAGCACCACTGTTTCCCTGGCAGCGAGAAGAGAATTGTCTGAACCCAGAAATTCGAACTTAACCGGATATCTCCAGGGAGTGGGATTTGTAATCCAGAGCCTGACTTCCTCGGTCTGCCCCTGAGAGATGAACTCAGGTTTCACAGCCAGTTCGGACAGGCCGCGCTCGCCGCTCGTGGCATAGACCGGAACCCTGATAATCAGATTCCAGGACATTTTTGTTTCCACACCTTTGACTTCAGTGGAATTGCTCTCCACTTCCCCTGTCTGCGGCCTGAAAACAAGGCTTGCCCTGTATTCACCCGCTGTTTTTGCGGACGGCTTGATCCAGTAGCGGACTTCGCGCTTGGAAAAGGGCGCGAGTCTCACGACTTTCGGGCTTACCAGGATCTGCGGAGAAATGTCTTCCAGACCGGCAGTCTCTGGTTTCAAATGTTCTCCCAGGAGCAGCTGGCCTGGAGTGAAGTAACTCGGTTCGATCTGCAGCCTGCACGGCATTGACGACTTGTTGGAAATCACCAGGACCCCGGCATTTCCTTCTGCCAGGTTCAATTCGAACATGGTGGGTGAGATGGAGTAATTCATGTTTTCCGCAAAAAGTGGAAAGCAGAAGCTGACTAAAAAGACAAACAGAAACATGTGTTTGATTGTCATGATGCCTCCAGATAAGCTGTATTTCAGTAAGTCCTGCTTCCCCGCTTTGCCGACGTTCTGGAGATTAAACTCGCAGGAATGAAGTGACCGATGGTTTCAACAGGATGAAGTTAATAATAACAGATCACTTATGTAAAAACAATAAATCTGTGCGCAATCCAGTTAATTGTAGCTTAAAAGCAGGTTGTTGGAACCTGTGTAGCTGCCTGCTGCCTGAAAGGCTGCCATGTGCAGAGTACAGCCGACATAGATGGTATTGCCGCCTGTCCTGAAAGTGCTGATATACAGCCTTTCACCACCATCTCCGCATCCACCTTCGCCTTCGCCGAGCCTGAATCTATCGATCAAAATTGGGTTCGCAGTGCCCAAGGTGAGATAGGTTGCTTCATCCTGTACTGTGACTATAAAACACTGCCCTGGTTTTCCGCTGACAGTAAATTGAGCCGCACTGCCATTGCCATTGGTGTTGACTGCCAGGGGAAGAAGCTGAATATCGGTTGCCGTCGAAGGTACTGAGACTGGAGAAAACACCATGTTTCCGACCAGTGTGATGGAGAGCTCCGGCTGTTTCTCAACGGAAAAATCGGTGGATGAAGAAACGGAAAAAGTCTCGGCATCCAGAATGTCGGAAGAAAAGAGAGTAAGCAACAGGATCAAAATCAATATCGTGATTTTAATGAACATCTTGTTTCGCTATTTTATTTTTCCTGATTGAGTTTGATTATACCATGAATTTCAAGCAATCAGATCAGACTGCAAATTTTCGCGGGACCGGGAAAAGCAAAACCCCCGTTGCCGGGGGTTTGCGGACCTGGAGCTCGAAATTCCAGCATCTCAGTTGTAGCTTACGAGCAGGCTGTTCGAGCCAGCGTAGTCGCCAGCTGCCTGGGAGGCCGTCATATGCAGCGTGCAGCCTACATAAATTGTGTTACTAACTCCGAAAGTGCCTATGTAAGGATATGAGCCTGCTCCGCCTTCGCCGATCAGAAAACTGTCGGCTGACATGGGGTTAGCCAGCGCTTCGCCGATACCGAGAACTGTTGTAGCATTCTGGACAGAGGCTGTGAAATATTCACCAGCTTTTCCAGTAACTGTAAATGAAGCCGCACTGCCGTTTCCGTTGGTATTGCTGGCCAAGGGAAGGAGTATTACATCTGTAGCCGCTGCCGGTACTGAGACGGCTGAGAATGCCATGTTACCGACCAGGGTGATGGAGATCGCAGGCTGGACTTTTAATGAGAAACTGAAAGGAGAAGAAACAGGAGAGTGCTTGGCATACAGCATTGCAGGAGAAAAGAGAGCGAACATCAGGATCATGACTGTGGTTTTCTTAAACATATGGCCTCCAAAATTTTTTATTTACTTTCCCGGTTGAACTTTTACACCTCTTTTTCCCGCCGGTCAGGATTCTGCATTTTCTTTCTAATTCCTAATTTAATTATGTAGGATAACCGAAGGCTTGTGAATCGCCTGAAATAACTAAACCATTGGAATTAAATGGCGATGCGATAAATACAAACAGGTAACATAACGTCAGATTTAGGTTAGAGAATTTCAAGTTTCCTGAGGACCCTGAGCTGTTTATTCCTGCGGCACTGTGATTAACAACTAACCCTTTTCTGAGGTAATCGTTTCTTTCTTACCCGCTGTTCGGGGTAAAGATTTCCTGTTCCCAATCAAATTGCTGCTGAATTAACTGGTCGATCAAAATTATCCCATTAAATTCAGGAAGCGGGGCAATCCATTGTAAAGGGGCTGACAAATTACCGGGGAATCCGGCACACTTTATGCTAGTTATGTAAATAAATAGGCAAGGGAGTATGGAAATCAGAACATTCAGAGTAGTCTTACTGGCTATTTTTGCAATTTTATTCGATTTTTCACAGATTCAGGCTGAAAACCATTTCTGCTTTTCAGCAAAAGTGCTCCCTGCGTGCTCTGCGATTGCCGTATCTCACCTGGTCGCGGTTTCGGCCCAAGTCCCGGACACAGCCAGGGAAATTCGGGTTCCACCCGTAAACTGCGCTACTGAATCCGGCCAAGCTGCGGCATTCAAAATCAGCGGATCTGATTTCAACTGCATGCTCACGATTCAGGAAGCTTCAGTCAGCCTCGGAAGCAGCAGGGACAGAATAGCTGCTGATGAATTCCTGCTCAGCACAGGAGGGCCTGGAACGGACCGGATTTGCTCAGTATCACATGGAAATAGTTCTTTGACTGTTTTTGTAGGCTGCACTCTGCATCTCTCGGCCGGTCAGGCTGAAGGTTCCTACACAGGGTCAAATTCACTGATTGTCAGTTACAATTAAGGTTCGACCAGGCCTTCCTTGATCGCATAGCGGATCAGGTCTGCCTGTTTGTGAATATTCAGTTTTTCCATGATGTTTTTCCTGTGAGCATTCACAGTGTTGAGGGCGAGCCTCATTCTTGACGCGATTTCCTTGTTGCTGAAGCCTTCTGCGATCAACTGCAGCACTTCCCGCTCCCGCAGGGTCAGTTCGTTGGAATTCTTCCCGGCCTGGGAGTCCCTGTTGAGAAAACCCTCCACAATGAAATTGGAAATCGGCGGTGACAGATAAAACCTGTTGCTGGTTACCTCGCGGATTCCAGGCACGATTTCCTCTGAGGCGTTGTCTTTCAGGATATAACCTTTGGCGCCGGCCTGCAGCGCCTTTTCCACGAAAGACCTGCTGTCGTGCATGGACAGAATAATCACCTTGCTTTGTGGGTTGATCTTGAGAATTTCACTCACTGCCTGAATTCCGTTTAAAAGAGGCATGGAAATATCCAAAATATAGACATCAGCCGGGCTGGTACGAGCAAGTTTCAGCAGTTCTTCGCCATTGGAGGCTTCCCCGATCACACGGATGTCAATGGCCTTTTTTTCGATGACTGACTTGATCCCAGCCCTGACTATGGCATGGTCGTCGGCGATGATCACATCGATAGCCATGAAATACTCCTCATTTTTTTCTGAATTACAGCATTAATTTTATCCGAATCACCAGACTTTGGCAAATTCGGGTGACTTAGATTCGACTACAAACTTTTAACAATGGCAGCTGAAAGATCATTCGGTTCAAAGGGCTTCTGAAGGAACACAGCTCCTTCCCTGGCAAGGCTCGCGAGATCTTGATCCGGGAGAATGCCTGACATGAAAATGACTTTGACCAGAGGATTGGATTCCTTCAATTTCTTAAATATTTCCTTCCCATTCATTTTCGGCTGCTGCATGTCGATCAGCACCAGCCTGATGTCTTTCCACTGAGCGCGATAAATCTCAAGAGCTTTCAGCCCATCCTCTGCAGTGAGAACTTGGAATCCGAGGATTGAGAGCATTTTTCCGCTGGTGCGGCGGAAAATCTCCTCATCATCAACCAGCAGCACAATCCCGGAAAAATCCGCTTCTGGAATCTGTTCTGCCTTTATAATTTTAGCTTCGGAACTGGCAGCTTTCAGAGTCATGTGGGACAGTGCCTTCAATGATTCTACCGATTTTCTGGCCTCTTTAGCGGCTGTGTTGATCAACTTCAGATGCTCGTCTTTTTTTACTGCAGTTGGTTCTTCCAGAGCAATTTCAGTCTGCAGCAGAATCCCCCAGAAATGATTCTGGAAGTCATGGGCAAGGACTCCGGCCCTCTTTGAGATGGCGTCAATTTTCCGGTACAGGATGAAGACTGCGAAGAACAGAGCAATCACCAGCAACAAGGATAGTATCTGGAAAAAATGTGTTTTGAAAAAAAAGATGAAATGAACCATGTGATTATATTTTATCAATTCCAGTATTAATGTCAATATGTAACCTTGACTAGTGATTCATGATGTTTTTTTGTTTTCTTTAAAATTGATATTTGATATCATTGACAAAAATCTGGATTTTATTAGTACAAGGAAATAATTTTCCTGGGTTGAATTCTGGAGTGTTTTTATGAAACGGATCACTGTGCTCCTTGCAGATGATCACACGATAGTTAGGCAGGGGTTTCGGGCTTTACTGGCCCTTGAATCGGATATTGAAGTGGTCGGCGAAGCTCAGACCGGCCGCCAGGCTGTAGAGCTGACAAAAAAACTTCAGCCTGCGGTGGTCGTGATGGACATCGGAATGCCGATCCTGAATGGCCTGGAAGCAGCCAGGCAGATACTTAAAGACGTACCTGATACCAAGGTGATCATACTCTCAGTGCACAGCGACGACGCCTATATCGAACAAGTGCATGCGTTAGGCCTGTCCGGATATCTGGTCAAGCAGACCTCAGCCGAAATCCTGGCCAGGGCGATCCGGGAAGTTTTGAAAGGGAACATTTTTTTCAGTCCCTCCATTTCTGATCGTATTCAAAAGCAATACAAGAAAACCTCAGGTCAGAAGAACGAACCGCTCAAGAAAATAAACACTTCACTAACTTCACGGGAGGTGGAAGTGCTGCAACAGATTGCTGAGGGCAAGGCCAACAAACAGATCGCAGCTGAACTTAAAATCAGCATTAAAACAGTGGAAAAGCACCGGAGCAGCCTGATGGAGAAACTCGACATCCACGACACAGCCGGTCTCACCCGTTATGCCATCTCCATGAAAATCATTGAAAATAATACTCAGATTACAATTCTCTAGCTTATCTAAATCAGTGTTTCTTTATATCCCTGATTCAGCTCAATGATATTGCCTTCAGGATCAGCGATCCAGCAGATTTTCATGCCTGGGATCATCTCCCCGAGGTCGAGCGGGCCAAGGGTGATTTCTGCGGCTGAGCCGATTTCCAGAAGCTTTTTCTCCAGGTCGTCCACTGAAAAGCAGAGATGCCGCCAGCCCGGATATTTGCAGCCGTCTTCACCTGGTCTGGGAAGACCCGACTTTTCCGACGCTTGGAAAAGTTCCAGTGAAAGTGAACCTGATCTGATGATCACGATCTGATCGGCTCCGGGCCTCATGACCTGCACTCTTACAAATCCAAAGAAGCGGCAATAAAAATCCTCAATTTTGCCGGGGTCGCTGCAGGTCAATCCGAAATGCAAAAAAGATGAAGCCATATTTTCTCCTGTTTCCACCACAATAACAAATCAGCGACAAATTTTCGAGAATAAAAGCTTGATTCCTGGTCCTGTTTCCTGATACAATAAAAAAACAGTCCGGGTCCGGGCAAATTGACACAATATCTTAAAAAAGCAGATGTCTTTAATAATATTAAGAAAGGAAATCACTGAATGAAGAACATGAATTTTGAGTTCTCGGATACCATTGCAGGGTATGTGACTGCTCTTGACAAAGAAAAAAAGCAGTTCTGCATCAAAACCAATGACAGCAGGGATTTCACAGTCAAACTATCCGCAAACTGCTACGCCCAGATCACCAGAAACCTGGAAGAGCCTTATCTGGACGCTACAGGCTCGATGCTGGAACTGTTAAAACCAGGGCAGTATGTTTTCACATACGGTACATTTTATCCCCAGGCCGGGGAGCATGTGTTTGAAGCCCAGTCGATCAATTTCCCGGGTAGAAAACTGGAGAAATATCGTTTTGAAGAAGCAGACTGGTGGATCAAACAGGCCAGAAGCATCGCGGATTTCTTCATCAAGGCTCAATTCGGCAGCCCTGACACGATCGATTATGTCAAATACAGGACAGTAATCAATCTCTCAGGCGGACAGCCGGTTGGAACCCACCGCCAGGAAACTGACACGATCTCCCGCCTGGTCTATGGTTTTGCTTCCACCTATCTGCTGACAGGAGAAGACAGATTCCTGGAAGCAGCGGAAAAGGGGACCAAGTATCTGAGAGATCACATGCGTTTTTATGATGTGGATGAAAACATTGTCTACTGGTACCACGGCATTGATATTACCGGGGACAAAGAGGACCACAAGGTTTTCACCTCTGAATTCGGCGATGATTATGACGCTGTCCCCATGTACGAGCAGATCTATGCCCTGGCCGGGCCGACACAGACATACCGGGTGAACGGCGACCCCCTGATCATGAAAGACATCAGGATGACTATCGATCTGTTTGACCGTTTTTTCCTGGATAAAAAGAACGGCGGTTATTTTTCCCATGTGGATCCGATCACCATGGATCCGATGAGTGAAAGCCTGGGTCCTAACAAAGGCCGGAAAAATTGGAATTCCATCGGCGATCATGCCCCTGCTTTCCTGATCAACCTGTTACTGGCAAGCGGCGAAGAAAAGCACAAGAAATTCCTGATAAACTGCGCAGACTGGATTGTGGATCATTTCCCGGATTACGAACACTCTCCATTTGTCCAGGAAAAATTTCTGCACGACTGGAGCCATGACCAGACCTGGGGCTGGCAGCAGGACAGAGGCGTTGTCGGGCACAATCTCAAGATCGCCTGGAACCTGATGAGAATTTACAGCATCAACCCGGACAAAAAGTATCTGGAGCTGGCTGAGAAAATAGCTGACATCATGCCTGAAGTCGGCATGGATAAGCAGCGGGCTGGCTGGTATGATGTGATGGAGCGAAAACTGAAACCAGGCGAAGAATTCCACAGATTCGCCTGGCACGACCGCAAGGCATGGTGGCAGCAGGAACAGGGAATTTTAGCCTACCAGATCCTCTGGGGAGTGCTCAAGAAAGACAAATATCTCAAACTGGCCCGCGAATCCGCAGCCTTCTATAACGCATTTTACCTGGACCATAACGATGGCTCAGTTTATTTCAATGTGCTGAACAACGGCATTCCATATCTGCTGGGAACCGAAAGATTCAAAGGCAGCCATTCCATGAGCGGATATCATTCGATCGAGCTTTCCTACCTGGCCCAGGTTTACACCAACCTGCTCAGCACAGGCCAGCCGCTTGACCTGCACTTCAAGCCTCATGTGAACGCTTTTTCAGACAATCTGCTCAGGGTACAGCCCGACATTCTTCCTCAGGGAAGCATCAGGATTTCCGAAGTCTGGGTGGACGGCAGGGAATGGAAAAGTTTCGATGCCGATAAACTGACAGTCAGCCTGCCGAATGTTGATCACAGACCCAAGATTAAAGTGCGCGTGATTCCAGTCAAGTAACTAACCCGTTTTGGAGAAGTTATGGAGACAAATGTCTCCCCAAGATAAAGCGTAAATAAACCATTTTGAAAGAGGCTCTATGGACAGAATCGATATTTTCCCGACCGATACCTGGGGCGATTTTCGCTTAAGACCCGGAAAACCGATGCCTTTCGGGGCAACTATTGTTCCAGGCGGAGTTAATTTCTCGGTGTATTCCACAGGAGCCTATTCCTGCGAGCTGGTGCTGTTCAAAAAACACGAGCCGAAACCGCACGCGATAATTCCGTTCCCTGACAAATACAGGATCGGACATGTCTTTGCCATGATCGTGTTCGATCTGGATTACGAGGAATACGAATATGCCTATCGGATGGATGGCCCGTTTGAACCGTCCAGCGGACATCGGTTCGACAAGACCAAATTCCTGATGGACCCCTATGCCGCAATGATCGGGGAGCGGGATGTCTGGGGAACTGAACCGGACTGGAGCAACCAGTATCAGCACAGAGCCCGCATTGTGCAGGACGATTTCGACTGGGAAGGAGACAGCCCGAAAGAGATTCCCATGGAAGAGCTGCTGATTTACGAAATGCATGTGCGAGGTTTCACCAGGCACGAATCCTCGGGCTTGAAATATCCAGGCACTTATGCGGCAATCAGGGAGAAAATCCCTTATCTGAAAAAGCTGGGCGTCAACTGCCTGGAACTGATGCCGATCCACGAATTCGACGAATTCGAAAATTGCCGGAAGACTGCCGACGGCAGAAGGCTTTTAAATTACTGGGGATACAGCAATGTCGGATTCTTCGCTCCCAAAGCCGGCTATGCAGCGACCGGAAAGTATGGAATGCAGGTCGATGAACTCAAAACCATGATCAAGGATCTGCATAAAAACGGGATTGAAGTGATTCTGGATGTAGTGTTCAATCATACTGCCGAAGGCAATGAAAACGGGCCTTACATCTCATACAAAGGGATAGACAATAAAACTTACTATATACTTACTCCGGACGGACATTACTATAATTTCAGCGGTTGCGGAAACACCCTCAACTGCAATCATCCTGTAGTACGCAACATGATCCTGGACTGCCTCAGGTACTGGGTAGTGGAATATCATGTCGACGGTTTCCGCTTCGATCTGGCTGCGATTCTGGGCCGGGATCAGAGCGGGGCTCCGATGCACAATCCTCCGCTGCTGGAAACCCTTGCTTTTGACCCGATCCTGGGCAAATGCAAGCTGATCGCGGAAGCCTGGGATGCCGGCGGCCTTTATCAGGTAGGTTCTTTTCCCTCCTGGGATCGCTGGGCTGAATGGAACGGGAAATACAGGGACGATGTGCGGAAATTTCTGAAAGGCGACCCTGGCATGACCGGAGCGATTTCTCAACGGGTCGCAGGCTCTCCGGACCTCTATCACTGGGGCGGACGCGGAACAAGGGCTACCATCAACTTCATCACCTGTCACGACGGTTTCACCCTGATGGACATGGTTTCTTATAATCAGAAGCATAATGAAGCGAACGGTGAAAATAATAATGACGGGGGCAATGACAATCAGAGCTGGAACTGCGGCTGTGAAGGCGACACAACTGATCCGGAAATATTGCGCCTGCGTCATAAGCAGATCAAGAATGCAGTGACACTTCTGCTTGTCAGCCAGGGAGTTCCCATGATCCTTTCAGGGGATGAATTCGGGAACACCCAGTTCGGCAACAATAATGCCTATTGCCAGGACTGTGAAATTTCCTGGCTGGACTGGACAATGCTGAAAAAGAACAAGGACTTGTTTGAGTATTTCCAGAAAATGATCGCTTTCCGCAGAAACCACTCTGCTTTGCGCAGCAGCAGGCACTTCCAGTACCGGGATTATCTGGGCAGCGGATACCCGGACATTTCCTGGCACGGCGTCAAAGCCTGGCAGCCGGATTTTTCAGAAGGAAGCAGGCTGTTCGCTTTCATGCTCTGCGGCAAACATGCGAGGCAAGGGCAGGAACCGGACAATATGATTTATGTGGCAATGAACATGCACTGGGAAATGCATGGATTTGAACTCCCGAAACTTCCGGCCGGCCTCTCCTGGCATGCAGCTGTCAACACAGACATGGCATCTCCTTACGACATCTGGAAACCCGGCACAGAACCCAGGCTTGATAATGGGGAAGTTCTCGTGGGTCCAAGATCAATCATGATTCTGATCGGAAAATAATTATACGGAGGATCTGTATGGCTGAAAATTTCACAGTCGATTTCAAAGGCGGAGTCGCAAAAATCACTTTGTCCGGCCGCCTGGACACCACCAAGGCCCCTGCCTTGACCGAAGAGCTGAAAAAAATGATCGGACAGCCTGTTTCCAGAATTGTTTTTTTCGCCAAAGACCTTGAATACATCGCAAGTTCAGGATTAAGAGCGATTGTCTTTGCCAAGCAGAAAATCGGCAAGGATACCAAGGTCTATCTGATCGGCGCTCACGATGAAATCAAAGATGTGATCAAGATGACAGGATTCGATAATTTCCTGATCACCCAGGATACTTACGAGGACGCCACAAATTCCTGATCGCTCAGGAATGGTGAAGGTAAATCATGCAGAATAAAACCTTTCCTGCTGTGATGGACTTGCTGGAGCCGATGATGGAATTCATCCGCAGCGAAGCAGTCAGACAGGGATTCAGCAAAAAGGATGTAGACCAGATCAATCTGGCCTGCGAAGAAATTGCGGTGAATGTGATCAATTACGCCTATCCAGGGGCTGAAGGCAAGCTTGAGATTTCACTTGGTGAAAACGATGATGGGATGATCATTACAGTCAGCGACAGCGGAATTGCTTACGACCCTCTTAAAAGAGAGGACCCGGACATCGCTTTGCCTGTGGAGGAGCGCCCGATCGGGGGTTTAGGCATATTCATGGTCAAACGGATCATGGAAGAAGTGCGTTATGCAAGAGAAAATGACAGGAACGTGCTTACTATGGTCAAACATAAAAAGGTGAATAGTGAATAGTGAATGGTGAATGGGAAGATTTGTTCCGGACAAATCACTATTCACTAATCACCAGTCACTAGTCACTTTGCGAATATATTGTTTTGGAGGCTTCTATGCTCGCTGGAAAAAAAATAGCTGTTTTACTCGAAAACCGGTTTATTGATCATGAAATAATTTATTATTCCCACCGTTTTGCTGAAGAGGACATCTCAGTCGATTTCCTGACCAGGCTCTGGGGTCAGCAGAGCCTTACTTTCAAAGGACTTGAGCTGGGAATGCAGATGACGGTAAACAAGAGCTTTGAAGGGATCAGCGATGCTGAACTGAAAGCATATTCAGCAGTAATCATGCCTGCCGGGATGGTGGCAGACATGCTGAGATACGCGGAAAAACCAGGGGATCTCGCACCTGCGGTCCTGTTCATGAAAAGGGCGATGGCTGAAAAATCGATTCTCAAGGCTACGCTCTGCCACGGGCTCTGGATTTTCGATCCAATCCCTGTTATAATCAAAGGCAGGAAAGTCACCTGCCACAATAATATTATCGGAAGCGTGAAAAATGCCGGAGCCGTCTATGTCGATCAGGATATAGTGATTGACAACGATCTGGTCACTGCTCGTACAGGCGGGATGTTTGCCAGGTTCGCCCACACCATCATCGGAGAGCTGAACAAGAAAAGAAGATAAGGAGGATCTGTGATTTGCTTTCATAAGGATTATGAGAAGATTGACATTGGGGATGGGATTCTGATGCAGGTTCTCGGCCCTGGGGAAAAAATGAATGTGCTGCACTGGAATATGCAGGATGGGAGCGAAGTGAAGCTTCACCAGCATCCTGAAGAGCAGTTCGGATATGTGATCAAAGGCGGATTCAAGTATGTGATGGGCAAGGAAACTTTCACCCTTTTAAAAGGAGACTCTTATTTTGTCCCTCCGAACATGCCGCATTCGTTTGTAGCGATCGGAGCGACAGAGGCGATTGATGTTTTCAGTCCTGTCAAAAAAGAAATACCGAAGAAGAAATGATTCGGTAATTATCTTTAACAAGCAGGCAATTCAGCGTAATGCTGCAATTGCACAACAACAAGGAGGAACCCGGAATGGCAAAGAAAGTACTGATCGTGGCTACCAACTACGGAACTTGGGGTGAGGAACTGCAGGCTCCCTGGGATGCCCTGAAAAAAGCCGGCTTTCAAGTGACTCTGACGACCCCGCTCGGCAAGAAACCTCTGCCTCTTGCAGTCAGCGTGAATCCTGATTTTCTCGATCCGATCATCAATTTCAAGACTAATCCTCCGGCAGTCTGCAAGAGGATCAAAGAACTGACGGACGGCAAAGAATGGGCAAAGCCGATTGCATTCAAAGACGCGAAGATGGAAGATTACGATGCCCTCGTGCTCACAGGCGGGCTGGGAGCCATGATCGACATGGCCAACAACTATAACCTGCACAAGCTGATCATGGAAGCCTACCGCACAGACAAGCTGATCGGCGCACTCTGTTATTCAGTAGCCACACTGGTCTTTACCAGAGATCCTAAAAATGATTTCAAGAGCATCATTTACGGGAAGACGGTCACAGCTCACCCCAGATCCTGGGATTTCTACGGACCGGACTTTGATTTCACCTATGACCTGTACGGCGCAACCCCGGACAACAAGGGCACAGATGTGCACACCCCGGGATTCCTCTATCCGCTGGAAAACCTGGTCAAAGACGCTGTCGGACCGAAAGGCAAATGCATTGCCAATGAAAAAGCCAACCGGGAAAGACCTGAAGTGGCTTTCGACTGGCCCTTTGTCACAGGCACTTCAGTAGAATCCTCGATCGCCTATGGCAATAAAATTGTCGAAGTACTGAACGCGGCAACCAAAAAAGGCGAAAAAGCAGCCTCCAGATGACGGTTGAACTTAAGCCATGATGTTTCATTAACATTTTCGAGATTACAAGCTCTCCCCTTTTAAACAAGGGGGGAGCTTATTTTATTAAAACCATCGTTCAAGTCATTTCCTCTGAAATCTACACACGAGGTAATTATTATGCCTGCTATCACTATCCAGAGCCTGGAGCTGACAGAAGAGCAGAAAGTCGTACTGGCAGAGAAATTTACTGCAATTTTTTCCGAAGTATCACATGTCCCAGCCGATAAAATCTACCTGTTTTTTGATGGCTATCCTCTCAATTCGGCGGCTAAAGGCGGACAGCTGTTTTCCAAGAATCCGCCCAAATTCGGAGTAGGTAAATTTTAATAATAAAGTTGAGTTCGGCAAATTTCCCGGTTGAGCCTACAAAATCATTGTGGGGTGGCCGGAGTTGCCCTTTAATTTTCTGAGCCTGTCGAAGAAAAGGAAAGGGTAACGCAGAGACAGGACCCGCCACCAATCAAGGTTTACGCACAACATTTGGCTGCACACCACCAAAATTTGCCAAAGTCGAGTTAGAAAATTAATTAAGGAGCAATAAAATGGATGTCAATGAAACGATTGTGAAGACTCTTGAAACGATTGGCGTTGATCATGTGTTCGGCGGTTCCGGACAGGTGAATGCCAGCATGCTGCTGGCTCTGGAAGCGTCCAAAAAGATCAAGACAGTGATTGTCCGCAATGAACAGGCGGCTTCCTTCATGGCCTGCGGCTACTCAATGTTTTCCTCAGACAAGCTGGGAGTCTGTTTTGCCACAGGCGGTCCAGGCGCTTTTAATCTCTTCTCAGGGATGGCTGTAGCCTTGTCCGACTCTCTTCCAATCCTGGCGATCACCGGATACACCTCTGCCCAGGACAGGGGTAAAGGCGCATTGAATGAATCCACAGGACTGCACAGAACAGCGGACTCTCACAAAATGTTCGCTGCCACATGCAAAAAATCATTCATTCTGGAAGACGCCTCCCAGACCTGCGACATCCTGGAAGAAGCGATCAATCTTGCCTTTGAAGGACGGCCGGGACCCGTGCATATTCATATTCCCAAGATCATCACAACCGCGATCGTCAATAATTACAGAGACATCAAGCTGGACATCAAACCGATTCTTCCCAGACCCAAGGATATCAAACTGATCAGCGACGCTCTGGCCAAGGCTCTGACCGAAAAAATCCAGCTGATGGTGCTGGTAGGCTATGGGACTATCAGAAGCCATGCAGAAGCGGACGTGCTGGACTTTGTGGAAAAATTCCAGATACCTTTTGCCACAACCATGGATGCCAAGGGCGCTCTGCCTGAAAATCACCCGCTTTCTCTCGGAGTTTACGGAACTTCCGGAGATAAAGGGGCGAACAGCTATTTTGACGGCAGCAAAGCAGTGATCGCACTGGGAAACTCCTTTGCCCAGAATGCCACCTTCGGCTTCAAGCCGGATCTTTATGACAATAAAGTGCTAATCCACGTGAACATTGACCGTGATGAAATCAATAAAGTCTATAAAGCTGATTATGCTGTAATCAGCGACGTCAAATCAGCCGTCACAGCGATCTGCAGAGAACTCTCGGCCAAAGTACCTGCACAACCCGCAAAAAGCGTAAAAAAAGACAAATGGTTTGATACTCCTTCCGGATATCAGGGAAAAAAAATATTCCCGGGTGATCTGGTCAAAGCTATTTCAAAGTGCCTGCCGGAAAACAGCATCATAGTCGGTGATGCAGGTTCCCACATGCTCTGGCTGAACTGTTATCTGCAGCTTTCCAAAAATCAGCGCTATCAGAATCCGGGTTCATTCGGACCAATGGCCAGCAATGTCAACAGCTCGCTGGGCATCAAATGCGCCCATCCCGATAAAGTGGTGGTGTGCGGATGCGGTGACGGCGGTTATCAGATGGCCGGATTCGAGCTGATGACTGCTGTTCAGTACAAGATTCCGGTAATCTGGATCATTTTCGACAATAACGAATTCAATGTGATCAAGAAATTCCTGCTCAACATGTATAACAGGCATGCCTTCATGACCTTTGACAACCCGGATTTCAAAGCATATGCGGAAGCCTGCGGCGCTCTCGGCTTCAGAGTGGAGAAGCTGGAAGATTTTGAAGAAGCATTCAAAAAAGCCCTGGAATCGAAAAAGGCGGCTTTGATTGATGTGGTGGTGGAATCTGAAGTGTATGCACCGTTCAGCATGGGAAAAGTGTGATCATGATCCAGGCATTTTTGAACAGCCTGGATAGAATTGAAAGCAGCATAAAATTCAGGAGGAAAATTGGAAACAGCTCGTTATTTTTTTCGCGCATTTGTGGGAGTATCCCTGATCTGCATTATTGTCAGCGGCTGCCTGTCTTCCAGTTCTCAATTTTCAAACTCTGGATTTTCCATCCGGGGCCTGGCTGCAGACGGTCTGCTGAACGGAGGAACTGTAAATGTATACAGGTTGGGAAATTCCTCGCAATCACTTGGAGAAGCAGCCGTCAAAGCCGACGGTTCCTATTCCGCGTGGATCAGCCAGCCTCCTAGTTCCGGCCCATTCCTCCTGATGATCGACAATGGAACTCAGGCCAACCATGCTGCCGCAGACATAGTGCTCTGCAGCCTGATTTCCGAAAAGCCGGAAAAGGGGGTAATCAATCACAATCTTTCCCTTGTTACAACAGCGGCACTGTTGAATTCGCTCGGAGCAACGACTTCAGAGATAATTCTGTCCGGAGTAAAATCCGCAGTCCTGAACGATTTTGCCGCGCTGGAGACCAGAGAAGCTGAACTGATCGGCAATTATTCCACCGCTTTCGCATCAGCGCTGGCCGGATGCGGTTTGGATCAGACCCAATACCTTGATTCAAGCACATTTACCAGCAAGTTGAATCAGATTCACGACAGCTTTCTGAGCGGAGAAACTGTACTGGATCCGGCTAAGCTGGCCGAAAAATTCTCTGTTGTGATTGAAAAAGCTGATCTGACCCAGCTCAGTACAGTCGCACCGGTAGCTGTAATCAATACTGTCTCAGATCAGAATCTTCTGTATGACGCAACCGCCAAAGAGGCGGTCTTATCCGCTGACCTGGTTCCGGAAACCGGCACCTGGGAAGCAAAAATTCAATTTCCTTCTGTCCTGAATGTTGCATCCCCCTGGAAATCGGCTCCAGACCTGATGATTGTTCTGCAGAATACTGCTTTCAAACTGGTCGGGATCTCGAACGGATTGAAATATACCTCAGGCAGCCTGACCATTGAAGCAGGAACTACGGATTTTACAGTCTACGACGCTGCAGGGATCAATCGCGGGACTTTTGCAGAGGACAATGCCTCATTCTTGAAATTGTCAGGCACAACCGTCTCTTTTATTTTCAATCACTGCATCAACACTGCCTGCGCGACTGCGCAGACTCCCTCTATAGACAGCTTCAGCTTCGGGCTTGTATTTAACGGCTGGGGATTCAAAGACGGGAGCGGAAATTTTTTCAACCGCATCCGGGGAAACCTCAAACCAAAAAACAACTCGCTGCTGGTTACAGTTTCTTTGGCTGCAGCCTTTGAAAAGGGCTACAATGTGACCCGCGTGGATACCACCATTACTGGAAGCACATATCTGGAAACCAGAGAATTGACCGTTTTCCCTTTGGATAAGAATGCGACTGCGACCTTTGCCGGTTTGACTGCCGGGAACTATACTATTGAAATCAAAATTTACGCTAAAACTGAATTCATCTCATCCGGATCTTCGGTATTCACTTTCATTTCCGGACAGCAGAATCGTGTGAATGTGGTGCTGTCCTGGGAAAAAGCCAAACCAAGCTTTTCCAGCAAGCTTACAGACAGAACAGGGATTTCCTTTGACCTGCCGACTGAAGCCCAATGGGAATATGCCTGCAGGGCTGGAACTACCAAAGGCTACAATAACGACACTGACTGCCAGACCACCAGCAATGCGGCGCATACCACTGATACCAATCTGGAACCCCTGGCCTGGTATGACGGCAACCTGGCTGTGGATTTTGAAGAAACGAACATAGCTTCCAGACAAGTCGGATTGAAACTGCCGAATGCCTGGGGATTGTATGACATGCACGGCAATGTCTGGGAGATTTGTCTGGACTGGTATGGCACTCTCGAAGCAGGCGCCGTAACAGACCCTGCAGGTGTGAAAGAAGGATTAAGCCGCTGCGGCCGCGGCGGAAGCTGGCATGTCTGGCCCTGCCTGGCGCGCTCTGCCAATCGGCAGAAGCTGGTCACAGGCAGAATGTCCGGGTTCAGGATTATCGCAGCAACTGATAATGTCACCTCCAGTGATCCTTATCTGATCATTGATCTTTCAGGAGGGGCGAAAGCTGCCTCTTACCCGGTTGCCTACAGAGCGGAAGTCCCGGCAGATCTGCTGTCAGACAGTAAATACAGGACTACCAGCCTGGTGCTGAAAAGAATCCCAGCCGGTACCTTTATGATGGGTTCACCTGCGGATGAATTAGGAAGGGATCCTGACGAGACTCAGCATTCAGTGACTATCAGCAGGGACTTTTACATCGGGGTATTCGAAGTTACTAATAAACAGTGGACCCTGGTGATGGATACCACCCCGAGCCGTTACAAAACCGACGACCTCCCGGTGGAGACCATTAATTATGAGGATGTGCACAGCGGCAACTGGCCTCTGAAACTTGCTGCTCCAGCACAAAATGCCTTTACCTGCCATTTCGATTTTCACTAACTTTTAGGAGGAAAATCTCCATGGGAAACAAGACAAATTTCAAACTGCCGGATACAGGATTGATTAAATGTTTCGATAAAAACGGACAGGAAATTTCCGCCCCGCTGCATGGGGAAGACATGTACGGGCAGAATGGCTGTTTCAGCTTCAACCCCATGTCCTACACCAAGTTCCGAACAGATCTGAAACCGGTTCCGGAAGAATCCTGCTGGGACGAGGGCTATCGCATGGTACAGGACAACAACACAGGATTGATCTGGGAAGTCAAATCACCTAACCCAGGCGATCTTAACTATTGCGATGACAGATATACCTGGTCGGATGCTCAGGATGTTTATCTGGCAAAGCTGAATGCCCAAAAATACGGCGGATTCGCTGACTGGAGAATTCCAAACAAAGACGAACTCAGATCGATCGTGGATTACGGAAAATTGAATCCTTCAGTGGACTTGAAGTATTTCCCGGATTGCCAGGTGGCTTTTTACTGGTGCGCCGAGGATTATCAGATGCAGCCCTATTTCGGCTGGGGGATTTTCTTCGGGCTGGGCAGCGGGATCGCATACAGTAAAAAAGTTCCCAGGCACGTCCGCGCAGTCAGAGGCGGGTTCAGCGGCATGTTCGGCAAGCCTCAACTGACGCGGTTCAAGGATAATGGAGACGGCACAATCACTGACATGGCCACGAATCTGATGTGGCAGCAAGGAGAGAATCAGCGTACCAACTGGTACGACGCCCTGGAAAAGTGCCGGAAAATGGATCTGGCAGGTTATACAGACTGGCGGATGCCGAATATCAAGGAATTGAACACAATCCTTAATCTTACCTACAAGGATGACTGGTGGTATTACAAGGACTTTTTCCCGGCAGCAGGCCTGGTCCCACCCTTGCTTCATTATTTTTCTTCCACTCTGCACGAAAAAACCTATGTCTGGGTGACCAATTTCTGCTTTGGCTATGACGGCTACTATGCTGGTAAAAACGCCCCTCTTCTATTCAGGGCTGTGCGGAATATAGAAAAAAAAGCAGAACCTCTCAAAATTTTCAAATTCACTGATTCCGGTCAGACAAAATGCTACGATGACGAAGGCAATCTTATTCCTGCTCCAGTTAAGGGTCAGCCCTTTTTCGGGCAGGACGGCAATTTCAGGCTGAATCCCGCTTCGTATACCAAGCTCAAAGAAAATGCCGAGGCGGTTGATGACAACACTACCTTTGAGAATGGATTCTGCATGGTGCGGGACAACAACACCGGGCTGATCTGGGAGATCAAGTCGCCTGACCCCGATCAGATCAACTTTCATGCTGATCTGTATACTTTCGCTGAAGCCGGGAAATTCATCTGCGAACTGAACCGCTGCAATTACGGTGGATTCAGCGACTGGCGCCTGCCAAACCTTGGTGAACTCAGGACAATTGTGAACTATGATGACATCGTCCCCGCGATTGACAGAAAATATTTCCCTGACTGCCACCCTTCTTTTTACTGGTCAAAAGAAGACTATCTCCCGGATGCAAAAATGGGCTGGGGAATTTACTTCGCCTATGGCTGTGCCATCTGCTACCTGAAAGACACGCCTTATTCAGTGCGCGCTGTAAGAGGGGGATACAACAGGGCCTTCGGCGACATCGGGAAATACTCATTCAAGGACAATGGCGACGGAACGATTTCGGATCTGAATGCAGGCCTGATGTGGAAAAAAGACGAGAGTCAGGAACTGACATTTGTGGAGGCATTGAAATATTGTGAAGAACTCAGGCTGGCCGATTATTCCGACTGGCGCCTGCCTTCCATCAGGGAGATCGCCACTTTGATCAATCTGTCTTATAAAGATGGGAACTGGTTTGATAAGGAAATGTTCCCTCAAGTTAAAACAAAACCCCTGGGATTTTACATGGCTTCCACAACCTATGGTGCTTCATTTGGCTGGGGTGTGAATTTTCAATTCGGGTATGACGGGTATTATGCAAGCAAGAAAACCGGTCGATATAACTTTCGTCCAGTAAGAACAATTAAGGAGTAAAAAGTTGAGAAAAAAGACCGTAATTCTTGCCCTGTCTTTATGCATGGCCATGAATCTGTATTCTTCAGAGTTCAAGTTTTCAGGCGGAGCACTGACGCTGATGAGGGACGAACATTCCGTGGAAAAAATCAGGAATTACACGACCCACATTGAAAAGAAAACCTCAAAGGACCAGTTTTCCTCTATCAACTGGTATTGGCTGGATGCGGACAGAGATTTAAATGAAGACATTTCCCTGGCTTTCAGAGTCTGCAACATTACTGCTTCCAAACTCAACAATATCACCCTTGAGCAGACTGGAGGAGATGAAGTGGAATGGCTTTCATTCCAGTATGCTTACATGAAAATAGATAATGAAAACCAGGCTTACCGTCTGGGATTAGTACCTGTCAACAGAAATGATGAGCCGCTGGAAGTCCATTTCACGCCTATGAAAACATCCTGGACATCTTTCTGGAATTCCACCCTCGGCTCAGTGAAAGGCGCAGCCATCAGCTGGGATGCGATCAACAAAAAAGGCAAGCCCACCCGCGAGGTTGAGGACAGGCCGACGATTGATGCCAATTTCACTGTTGCAATCAACACTGACGGCAGGGGCAACACCATAATTCAGCAGGCAGGGACAAAAGAAATCAAGACCATGGATGACCAGAGCCTGGATTTCGTGCTCAGCTTTCCTGTAGAGAGCAAAGCTTTCAGGCTGAAGCCAATCCTTGCCCTGCGGACCATGGCGGATGGTTCCAGACCGGATGACGGCAAGGGAGACTATAGGTTCAGCTATGGGTTCACAGGAGAAAAGGATGTTTCCAAAAAACTCAAAGTGCCTTTCGGCATAGGCTGGAGTTCATTTGAAAACAACAGCACCAGAAATGTAACCGGCCATGCCTATCAGAACAACGATTCCATGTACATGAGGGTAGCACCGGCATTCAGTCTGAACAAGGGAAAACTTGTCTGTGAGCTGAAATATTCCACCTACAATGATTTATCCAAGGCCAGCGCAGTTCTCCACAAGTATCCGGCCCTGGATATCAAGTATATTTCCATCTATAAGAAAAAACTGATCACTCTGGCGCCCAGAGTCCGTTTTTTCGGGGAAACTTATACGGATGAGAATACGAATACCAAGTATGCCAAAGTAAGGATTGCTCCTGAAGTAATATTTTTCCTGACTTTTTAAATTAATAAACTGGAGGAACGAAAATGCGTCTGAAGCTTGAAAATTTCTCTCTTTCCGGTATCAATGACAAAAACCGCTCAGCCCTGATCAATTGTGATGTTTCCTGGGACGAAGCCTGGAAAAATGAGATCAACTGCGACGGTGTCTGGCTTTTTGCCAAGTATCGGATCGGCGAAGGGCTGTGGAAGCACGTTGAACTCAAGTCAAAGAGCAGCCGTGATTTCGATTATAAGGATCAGACTCCCGCTGATTTTTCGACAGGCAAGGAAACATCAGGAGCTCAGACAGGCATCTGGGTGCCGGAAACGAAAAAAGGGATGTTTATTTTCAGGACTTCCGGTGAAGGAAACATCAGATTGAAGAATCTGCAGTTATGCTGGGATTATGCAGGCGAGGGTCTTTCGGATGAAGTAAAAAATGCTCAGGTAATGGTCTTCGGGGTGGAAATGGCCTATATCCCGCAGGACAAGCATTTTGTGGGCGACCCTGTCGGTGCGGACGGGCCCAAGAACTGTCTTTACAAGTATCCTGACAAAGGGGCTTATCTGATTGATTCCGAAACTGAGATCAGATTGGCTGCAGAAGACGGCTGCCTATATTGCGATCAGGATAATGACCGCAGCAGGGACGAAGTACCCTTTGTAATTCCAAAGGAATTTCCAAAGGGCTACCGGGCATTCTGGTACATGAAGTACAGTCTCAATTCCAGGCAGTACGTGGATTTTCTGAATGCTCTTACCAGAGTTCAGCAGCGGGAAAGAGTACTGTCCGATATCAGCACTGATGAGATCAAAAACTATTATGTGATGACAAACACCAACACAGAATCCCTGCGTCAGACCATTGTCTGTACCCAAAAGAATAATGGTACTGAAAAACCGATCAAATTCTATACCTACGCGCCTGCGCGTGCCTGCAATGCGATCAAATGGGGAGATATTGCCGCCTTTGCCTGCTGGTCAGGCCTGCGACCCGTGACTGAACTGGAATTCGAGAAAGCCTGCCGTGGACCCAAAGAAGCAGTTCCGTCAGAATGCGCCTGGGGCTCCACCGAAATCGGCAGAGTAGATACTTTTGACGGGCCCGACGGCAGCGGCTATGAAATCAAGGTGCCTACCACCGGACTTGTCAACTGCTGCTTAGGCGGTGCCATAGCTCCCTTTGAAGCTGCAGCCGGCAAAACCGTATCATCCAATCCGGGATTCGAAGGACCGGTCAGCTGCGGGCTTTTTTCCAACACGCGCCATCCAGGAATCCCTAAAAGGATCAATGACGGAGCTTCATATTACGGGGTCTGCGAACTGTCAGGGAATCTCTGGGAGCCGGTCGTGACATTCGGCAATCCTGCCGGCAGGGCATTTCAGCCGGTTCACGGAACCGGTACTCTGGACGAAAAGGGAAACGCAGTGGTTAAAGGATGGCCGGATGCAGGCGGAGCAGGAGCAGGCGTGCGCGGCGGAGTCTACCGCAGCCCTGATGCCTCTTATGTAGCAGTAGCCTTGAGATTTGCAGCAGCTCATACAAAGGCTGAGCGGAGATTCAACGGCGGCTGCCGAGTAGGTTATTAATGGTGAATAAATTAAATTTTATGCTTCTCCTGACTTGACGATTTTTGGATCGGGGTCCGAGGTACGGGACACGGGAATTTTCGAACCTCGCACCTCGAACCTCGTACCCGCAAGTGGGATTGCATAAATTGATGTTGTAAGTCCATTACAGCCTGATTAAGAGGAGATTATGAGTAAAGCATCGATGCTGAAACCGACGATTCTGTCAATTTCCCTGCTCACGATCATGGCCTCTGCGGCGATTTCGCCGGCCCTGGCCAAGATCAGCAGCGCTTTTCCGGATGTGGATCAGACCACGATCAAGCTCTGCCTAACTCTTCCCTCTCTCTTCATGATCCCTTTCAGCCTGATGTCGGGCTGGCTGGTGTCAAGGATCAGCAAAAAGGTTGTTCTTCTGACCGGACTGGCAGTTTATCTCACAGGCGGTATCGCCGGAGGGCTGTCAGGCAGCATTTACCAGTTGCTGTTCTGGAGAGCCCTGCTTGGCGTCGGTGTAGGTCTGATCATGCCTCTCTCAGTCACCTTCATTTCCGATTTCTTTGAAGGTGAAGCGCGCACTAAAATGATGGGTCTGTCAGGTTCGGTCAATCAGCTGGGCGGAATGCTGTTTTCGCTGGCAGCCGGTGCGCTGGTCGCCATCAGCTGGAGGGCAACTTTCGGAGTCTACGGACTTGCCTTCGTCACCATGGGCTTTGCCCTGCTCTGGCTGCCTGATTCACCTCCGAAAGCAGCCGGATCTGCCGCCTCGGGAAAACTCCCGGCCGAAGTGTTCGGTCTGGCCGCTATGGGCACGCTGATGATGATCATCTATTTTGTGATCCCTACAGATATTGCCCTCTTCATTCAGAACGAACGCTCTGTCTTCAGCTCTGAAAAGCCCTTGCTTTTAAGCAGAGAGCAGTTAGTGGAGCAACTGGCGACAGGGACGATTGCAGAATCCATGCAGAAAGCCTTCGCAGATCAGGGAATCACCATTTCGCTCGGCTCCAGACTCGCGGAAACAGTACCGAAAAAGGAATGGACTGTAACAGACGGGGAAAAGAAATATACTGTAAAAAAAGAACTCACAGTCACCGGACAACCGCTTCTGACAATTTACGGCAAGGGAATCGGAACCGGCCAGATGGCTGGTATGTTTCTGGCCCTGCTGGCCTTAAGCGGATCCCTGGCAGGCATGCTTCTGAACAAGATGCTGAAAAAATTCGGTTCAGCCGCGGTACCGCTTGGAATGCTTACCATGGGGATAGGCTATGGAATTCTGGGAAGCGCTTCAGCCGCCTGGATGGTGTTTCTGGCCATGATTTTCATAGGGGTCGCAGGCGGAATCATTTCGCCGCCGCTGATGCTGAGAGCCACCAAAATCGTTCCCCCAGTTCTGCGCTCGATGACTGTGGCCATTCTCAGCAGCGCCATCCTGTTCGGCCAGTTCCTCTCGCCGCTCGCCCTGAAAGCCGCGACAGCGATTTCCAGGGCCGTTGCTCCCATAATCAGCCCGGAACTAAGCGCAGGCTACATTAATACCGCTATTTTCAGGTTCAATTTCCTGTCAATTCTGCTTCTGGTGATGGCTGCGACAGGATTCTTTTTGACCAGGAAAAACCGGCACACCTGGATCTGATTAAACATCCCCGCTTTGCAAACCAAAGCGAAGTGATGCTTTGAAACAGCGTTTGGTCTGATTGTCATATCTGAATTATTGATCTTGACAGTAATCGTATCTATATCGGTGGTAAAATCTCCATGAATTCACGACAGAAGCAGCTGCAACCAGCATAAATGCTGTTAAATCATCCACCAGGGAACCGTAGCGATGGAAGAACTCCTGCCGAATCTCTTTTCTCCGTCATAGACGACCAGACCTTCACCGGTCTGCCCGACTGCTAGATTCATCCATTTTTTTAATCCGTGGCTGAGCGCGGGACTGAATGTCCTGGATGATTTTATCTCGATCGGATAAAGCAGTTCTCCGAGATCAACAGCAAGGTCTATCTCGTTGCCCAGTCTGTCACGCCAGAAATAAAGCGGAGGCATTTCCCCGATGTGAAAAATCCTTTTGTAAAACTCTGAAATCACAAAGTTTTCGAAAATATTGCCGTAGAGTGGATGATTTTTCAATTCATCCGGCTTCCTGATCGACAGAAGAAAGCACAACAGGCCGCTGTCTACAAAGTAGATTTTAGGCGTTTTCACAACTCTTTTCCCGAAATTTCTGTGATGAGGCGGAAGGATAAAGACAATGCCGCTTGTCTCTAACAAAGAGAGCCATCTTTTGACTGTAGGTACGCTGACTCCCAGGCTGTTCGAGATTGAAGAACAATTAAACAACTGCCCGGCCTGGGCTGCGGTCAGCTTCAGAAAATTCTCGAAAGTCCGCAGATCACTCACATTGACAAGCTGCCGGATATCCCTTTCCACATAAGTTGAAACATAATTTTCAAGCCACTTGGTCGGTGTAAGGGACCTGTCGTGAATTCTGGGATACATTCCTTTGAAAATGACTCCGTGGGTATCGGGAACAGCCATGTGTCGGTCCTTGTTTCCGGGTGTAATGATCCCTTTGATGGTTTTATCGATATGCGGCCAGTATAGCTCATTGCAGGTGAATGGAAACAACCTGAAGTAAACGATTCTACCGGCCAGGCTTTGTGATATTTTTTCCATGAGCAGGAACTGTTGGGAACCGGTGAGGACATAGCGTGCGGGCAGCGCTGTTTTGTCCGCCTCTTCCTGAAGGTAAGAGAAAAGAGCTGGAACTCTCTGGATTTCATCGATGATCAGTGGTGCCGGATGATCGCTGAGAAAACCCCTGGGATCTTCCATGGCAGAGGAACGATCGTCCAGATTTTCAAGCGAAACATAGCCATGCTCAGGGAATACTTTTCCGGCAAGTGTAGTCTTTCCACTCTGCCTTGGCCCTACTATTGCGAGAACAGGATATTCCTCAGCATATTTGATGATCGTTGGTTCAAGATTACGGTTTATCATTTGCCAAGATTAACATCAAATATTAAATCTGTCAAGCATACACTTGTTTTAATGCAAATCAAGGGTGACTCTTTTTTTGATTTTTTTCAGTCCCAGAGGATACAAACACAGCCAGAAAATAGGAACAGGCAAAGGCAGTCAATATTCCGATAAAACCGGCAGCTGCAATTGAAACTCCCGGGGTTTTCAGACATGACAGAGTGTAATCTGCGAATGGGGAAGTGAAAAAGGGATTACTGACGCTATTGCTGATGAAACCATGATTCTCAGCCACTTTTTCCAGTCCGTCAGGCCAGGGACAGGCCCAGGGAGCGACGAAAACAGCTAAACCCGCACTGATCAGCAGCCCGAACATTACCAGTCTCCTGAGATTGTACGGTGTTGCGTCGATTGCAGGAACCCGTAGAGCAGGTCTAGCCAATGCTTTCATCACGAAAACAGTGATCAGTCCCTCACAGAGTCCGATCAGCATATGCACTCCCGCCATTGAAGGCAATGCTATCTTCCATGCTATCGTATCTGAACAGGCCAGCTGGCATGCGCATGAAATCGCGGAAGCAACTGTCGCGCACCAGGCTGCGACTCCAGCGGCAAAGAGATCGGCCCTGAGACTCATGGGGCTTATTTTCCTCATCAGGTGATAAACCGCATATCCTAGAAACGGGGCTACTATGCCCATGTTGAATATGTTCGCGCCAAGCGCAGTGATCCCGCCGTCGGCAAACAGTAAGCACTGCAGGATCAGGATCACTGACATGATCAGCAGAGCGGCTTCAGGACCGAAGAGCAGTGCTGCCAGGCAGCCCCCACCAAGGTGGCCGGAAGTGCCTCCTGCAACAGGGAAGTTGAGCATCTGTGCGGAAAAGATGAAGGCAGCTGCCATGGCAATTGCCGGAACATGCCGGGATGGATGATTCCTGAATTTCCGAGCTGCATATCCAATACCCAGTATGGCAATCGCATATGCTGCGGCAGCGGTCTTTACATCCAGGAATCCGTCAGGTATGTGCATGCACTCTCCAGGACAAGCATTAGTCATCATGAAAATAGCACATGTTTACTACACAATCAATGGATGGTATGTACCAAAAAGGTCAATGCCTGCGTCCTCGAGCAGGCATTTTTTGGCAGCCTGGTGGCCTGGCTTGTCTTCATACTACTCCGTCTGAATTCTATACTGTTGATTTAAATATACCCGGAATTCTGAATTGATTAAGAAAAAAGTTTGTTACAAAAATCGAGATCATTTCCAAGTTACTGTTATTACATGGATTTTGATATTATAATTTTATAAAGAAAGTTCGGCTTATGTAAATATATTGCAGGATGCCCATGCTACATCGACTTGACTCAAGTTTTATCAGAAGCGGGAAATTCAAAAGAATACTTCCTTTTTTTTTATCATTGTTTGCATTTCTTCTTGCCGGCTGCCGCCAGCCGTCGTTATCCCTGGATAGTAAAGCTAAGCACCCAACAACTACAGCTGATTCTTCTGAAACTTCCTCACCTGCTTATGGGGATACCCTGGTGGAAATTTCCCTTGCCGATGTCGTGACTCTGAATCCGGTGCTTCTCACCGATGTTCCGTCGAAACGGGTTGTGAATTTAATTTTCAGCGGACTGGTCCGGGAAGGAGAGGACCTGGCACCTGTACCGGATCTTGCTGACACCTGGGAAATCTCCGCAAACGGGCTTGTCCTCACTTTTCATCTGAGAGAAGGAG